>JABMQV010000452.1 GCA_013203065.1 Desulfobacteraceae bacterium
CTGAACGACGCGGCGGCATTGGAAGGGGTGGGTGATTGGGACGAATACCGCCAGACCATCTATAACGAAGAAGGTCCTTGCGGCTACACCCGGCGGGTGGATATCTTTAAACCGATTATCGCTGCCGTCAACGGATACGCCTTTGCTGCCGGCCTGGAGACCGCCCTTCTGGCTGATATTCGCATCGCTGCTGAAAATGCCGAATTTGGCTGTCTGGAGCGACGGTGGAATATCGTGGCCGGGGATGGGCTCTCGGTTCGTCTTCCTCTGGTGGTGGGGTTTGCCAAAGGAATGGAACTTCTCATTACCGGGCGGCGAATCGATGTAAAGGAGGCCGAGCGTATTGGGCTGGTAAACGAAATCGTGCCCACAGGGGGTGCCTTGGAAAGGGCCGAGGAACTTGCCCACTCAATCTGCGAGCTTCCCCAGGGTGCCATCCGTTCGGACAAGGAGTCGATCCTTCGGGGGATTGGCCGAACGCTGGAAGAGCGTCTGCGAATCGAGGCCGAACATGTATTATCCATGTTCATGCGAAGGGACACTCACAGACAAGGCGCGGGGTCTTTTGTGGGCAAGAGCAAACCGGAGTGGAAGCACCACGGGCTCTAAAACCAATCTCCCATCTCCCGGGCGGAACCATGATCGATTCATTGGGAAAGCCAGAAAAGTGCCCGGCTGCAGCAAGATATCGAGGACCCATAATATGGAAGAAATCAGGCAAGTGGCTGTAATCGGTGCCGGCATCATGGGGGCAGGAATCGCTCAGGCCTGCGCCCAGGCCGGCTTTTCGGTCAACGTCATGGACATCCAGGGGGACGCTGTGAATCGCGCCCTCGACAACATCCGTCAAGGGATTCAGAGGTTTGTGGAAAAGGGCCGGCTTTCCAACAAAGAGGCCCAAGACATCATCTCCGGCGTTCACGGGACCACAGAGATGGATGTAGCTGTCAAAGATGCTGACCTGGTTATCGAGGCGGTATTTGAAGACCTTGAACTCAAACAAACGCTTTTCAAAAAACTGGGCTTGCTTTGCCGGCCGGAGGCCATTTTGGCCACCAACAGTTCCTCATTGAGCATCGCCCGGATCGCTTCGGCCAGCAATCGGCCGAAGCAGGTCATCGGCCTCCATTTCTTTTACCCCGTCCCGGTATCTCCTGCAGTGGAGGTCGTGCCCTGTGTCTTGACCTCAGAAAAGACCACTGAAATGGCCCTCAGCTCTCTCAAAAAATTGGGGAAGGAAGCCCTGGTGACAAAGGATTTCCCCGGGTTCCTGATCAATCGCCTCCTACCGATTTTTGCGAATGAGGCCTTCAACCTCCTCCATGAGGGCATGGCCACGGCAGAAGACATCGACAAGGCCTGTAAACTCATGCTCGGACACCCCATCGGCCCCCTCGAACTGGCTGACCGGTTGGGTCTGGATACGACGCTCTCAGTGCTGACCTACCTGCACCGGGAGTTGGGTGAGAGATATCGCCCCAGCCCCCTCTTAAAACAACTGGTTAATGCCGGTCATTTTGGTAAGAAAAGCGGAAAAGGTGTCTATGGTTATTAATCCAATTTATCACAATCTATATCCATCGAAAATGTGAACTCTGGAATCCAGCCTGACTCCACCTATATTTCCGCCCCTAGTGCTTTGATCGGATTTGCTCATTCGGCGCAACTCTTTCAGGGAGAGCCCCCGTTTTCCTTGACTCACAAGGGCAATTTTCCTACACTCCTCCAACAAAAAGGGACTTTTCTCATCATATCATCACTTACAGCACAGCGGTTTAGTGAGGCCTTCTGTTATGGATAGAATCACTCGGTTTTTTAAGCGTGATCCGGAAAGAAGAGAATACAGAAAAGAGTTCTTGGCAGCTCTGAACGTTCAGGCAAGGGCCCTGCAAAGACCCTTCGGATTTATAGCAATCGTGGCCTGGATCAATTTTGCATTCAATATTGACCCCAAACTGCATCCGGAATTTCCAGAATTATTTTATTTCAGGATAGCGCTTAGTGTAGCCGGAACCTTTGTTTTTATTTTTTCATTTTTTGAAAACCTCAGAGGAAAAGGGCTGGGGTTACTATATATTCTCGTTGCATTTTCATTTCTGTCATGTTCCTTTTTTACGGGGAGGATAGCTGATGATGCAGGATATGTATCGGGACTGCAACTCCTGATAATTATCATTGTTGCAGCCCCTTTTTCCCTCAGGATCCTCTTGATGTTCTACGTCATGTCGATCCTTTTGTTCTTCACCGCAGTACAAATTTATCAGCCAGTCCTGAACACTGATGCTGGGAACTATTCAATGAATAATCTGGTTCTCGCCTATGCAATGGGTTTTTTGCTTGCATGGGTTTTGGATCGCTACAGATTTACCATGTTTATCAACCAGTTCAGGCTAAACAAGGCCAAAGATGCCGCCGAAACGGCTGCCCGGGAAAAAAATGTGTTCCTGACGAAAATAAGCCATGAGATCAGCGCACCCATGAATGTGATAATGGATTTATCCAGTACGGCAAAACAACAGGAATCCATTATGGCTAACCACGCCGAATCTACAGATGTGGTGGTAAAATCCTTGGATGAAATCGCCGGTGTCACAACGGGATTGGTTAAGACCATGCAGCAGGTGGCTGCCATGGCGCAGGAAGCGTCAGGGTTTGCAAACGCCTGCCAGACAGACCTGGTGCGCATGAAAGAAGTTATGAATCATATGGGAAAAGCCTCAAAGACCATATTCGGCAGATTAGAGGCAATCAGAGAAAAGGCAGAGAATATTACAAACGCTGTGACGACCATTTCCAAGGTGGCTGACCAGACAAACCTCCTTTCCCTGAATGCTGCCATAGAAGCCGAGAACGCGGGCGAGTATGGGCGTGGCTTTAATGTGGTAGCGCGGGAGATTCGGAGACTCGCAGACCAGACCGCTATTGCCACCGTGGACATTGATCAGATGGTTCACGAGATGCACGCTGCCGTATCCGCTGGTGTGGTGGAAATGGACAAGTTTATAATCGCGGTCAAGCAAAGCGCCGAGGATGTTGAGCTTATCGGAACCCAGATAACCCGTATCATTGAACATGTACGGGCCCTCTCACCGAGCTTTAAGAATGTCAATGAGGCCATGCAGCTTCAATCCGGAAAGGCCCAGGAGATCAGCACCGCCATGGTTACCCTAAATAGAGAAATACAGCAGATCACCGAGGCGTTACGTAATACCTATCTTTCCATAAACCAGCTTCATGACGCGGAAAGACGCTTGCAGGATGAGGTCTCTCGGTTCAAGGAAAGCGGCAATGGAGACCATGTGATCCCCATAGAAAATGAAGGGGCCTAGAATGGGGAGGCCATCCTGAAACAAAATCGCTTCAATTTGCAGACGTTTGTCTGCCGCTAAGGGCATCTAACATGAATGGCGCAAGACTTTTCATATCTGTTACCCTGGGGTTGTTCATACTTTTCCCTGTCAACACTACCCAGACCTTTTCACGCTCAAAAGAGCTGACGCTGGCAATAGGCCTGGCCCTGCCGCCCTATAATATTTCAGAAACCAGTTCAGGGATGGAGTTTGATATTGTGAAGGAGGCGCTGAAGATAAAGGGCTACACGATCAAACCAAAATACGTGCCCCAGGCACGACGCAACCGGGAACTCATCAATCGTGAAGTGGACGGCGTGTTAACCATTAATCCGGACTC
>JABMQV010000453.1 GCA_013203065.1 Desulfobacteraceae bacterium
CGTCATCCAAAATGAAATCTTGCACATGACCGATCTCGTCATCTGTTGCCCGGATGTGGTAGCCCGACACCTCTATTGCGGAGCGTAAATGAGTTTCAACCGCATCGGCTATCTCCTCAGACATGACCTCCAGTTCCTTCTTAATAAAAAGCGCATTTGGATAGCCTGCTTTTCCCCATACACCGGAGCCCTCCCAGTAATAAGGCAATCCGTAATGTCGGGTCCAGCGGATTTCATGTTGTCTGCTGAACGGCGCGTCTTCATCGAGCCCTGGCGCCTCTTCAATCTGTTCTTTGGTCAACCGGACCGGAAAATGCTCGGAACCCCAATCGGGTTCCCCTAATGAAATGGGGGATATAAGCACTTTTTTACCGAGCAGCCATTTGCCGGTATCGACCACCATGTAGCGGACTGTCCAGTGCTCATCATCAAAGAGAAAATCCTTGCACCTGCCGATCTCACCATCTTCTGCCTGTAGAACATAATTATAGATCTCTTTTATACTGCGTAACATTTTCTTGCTTCCTTTCCGGTTAAGAGAGATTTATTGTTATTCTTCCAAACCCTCCCTGTAGCCCTTTTTAAACTCAGATTTAGCCTTTTTGAAACTGTTTTTATACATATGCAAGATGGTTTCTGCTCCTTGTTTGAGATCCTCCCAGGTGTCTTCACCTTCCTCACGGATCTTTGTAAGCGTTTGTTGGGCTTCTTCCAGTTTTTGGCGGAGTTCTTTTATGTGCCCCTCATACTTGATTTCAGCTTCGGCCTCTAAGGTATCAAGGTCTGCTTTCCATTCATCAAGGTCTGCTTTCAGTTTCTTTATGTATTCGTCCCTTACAGTCATAGTCGTTCCTCCTTGCAAACCGATTTCGCTGTTATCACCCGAGGCAGGAACCGTATGCAGTAATTCCGCACGTACGGATCTGTACGGAGGGTGCCTCGATGGGCATTCCCACCGTGACTTTATTTGCTATTTTTCAGAAACGAACTCCTTTACCGACTTTTTCCAGGCATCGGCAAAGGAGGTATAGGCATCGGAAAACCCTTTTTTCACATCCTCCCAGGCATCGGCGGAGCTGTGCTTCAAACCACCGTACCATTGGGCAACCTTGTTGCGCTGTTTTCTGAGCGCTTTCAGGTTGGCTTTCGTCTTTTGGCGAGTTGCCTTGTTCATTTGATTCCATTTGTCATCAATCCGATTTTCCATTTTGTCCATGCGGGCGTCCATGTCATCCAGAGTGGATTTTACTTTTTTGACTGCTTGATCCCGCTGATCAAAGGAATAGTCTTTAATGGCTTTAGCAGCACCCGCCACCTCATGTTTGACATCTTTCATGGTGGTCTGATCGGCTGCCGATTGATCGGCGAATGACACCGGCGCAAGGGCAAGAAAAACAACAGGGACAAGTGCTATGATCACATTTTTTATTTTTCGATATTTCATTACATTTTCTCCTTTTTTCTTTTATTTAGTTTATGTCAAAGATGGCCCGGCCTTGAGAGCCGTTGCTAACTTCTCTCAAAACCGGAACCAAAGGTATAAAGGTTATTTAAACCGGGTGGTCGCTGATTTGACAGCATCCCCCAGACTGTTCCAGGCGCTGTCGAGACCCGTCTTGAGGTCCTCCCAGGCGTCTTCACCGGCTTCTTTGAGCTCTGTCAGTTTCTCACGGGCCGCTTCCTGCTTTACCCGCATGTCTTCGATCTGTTTGTAGTACTCGATTTGGGCTTCGGCCTCCGCCTTGTCGGCCTTGGCCTTCAGTTTGTCGATCTCTACGTTCCATTCGTCTAACTGCGCTTCCAGTTTTTGTTGATATGCTTCTTTCATACTCATGGTTTTCTCCTTTTTTAAATTTAATGATTTGTGAATCTCAATCTATACGGCCTTCAAAAAGTATCTGTCAGATAACCTCCTTTTTAATTTATTCTCAAAGAGGGGCTGTGTGTAAATCAATCATTTACGCCCCTCGCTGATGAGTGCTGGTTCGATGTTTTTCACATGATTGAGCACTCTACGCGTGATCACCGGTCCGACCATCAGGCCGGCAAGCAGCAGTAACGTAACCCGCGGCAATGGCGTGTGACGACCCGCAAGATCAGCCACCAACCCCAGAAAAAAGATGCCGCCGAGAGCAAATAGTATTATCAGAATTTCGGTGATCTCAAGCGTCATGTGCGTCCGTTCCGGCACGGTCCGGCAACAAACCAGACAATCAGCCCCAAAACAGGGAGAATGAGGACCAGAACAATCCAAAATACCTTTCCACCAGTGGCCCCCGGGCTCCCGAGAGTCTTCACGACAGCCCAGACATCTGCGATTAAAATGATAAGCCCCAAAAGGCCACCAACTTCTATCCCCATGTTACCCTCCTTGCAGATCCAATATAGGAATAAGATTTACCTGTGCTTCCATTTATCCTCGCCTTTTTTGTATTTTTGTTTTACGGCTGCCCAGGCGACCTTGTGGGCGACCTCTTCTTGCGAGTCGTCGCCTTGCCTTTCCTTTGCATCCTCATACTGATCCCATGCGTTGTTGAAGGCGGCCAGATAGATCTCCTGAGCATGTTTTGGTAACACATCTCTGATAGATTTTGGGAGGTCATTCAGATTGTCATAGGGCATATGCTCCTCCTTTCAATTTGTGATCGCAAAATGAATACAGTGAACGTCATGTATCATTCATGGGATAACCGTTTCCTATTTCAGGTAATGAACCACCAACGCCGCGATAAGTCCCGCCATTAAAATCCAGAAAAAGAAACCCAGAGATAGGGCCGTTATGGTTTCACCTTCTCTTTTCGCTTGAGCTTGTTCTATAGCCTCCCGCCTGGTACGGGGCGGTCTGGGTGGTACGGCCGCAGCCATCAGAAAAGCGAAAATCAACCCGAAGAAGAGGAAGGGTAGCCAGGAGAATCCCCAGGCAGTTGAGCCATAAGGACCCACCCAGGCACCACCGGCCCATGTAAATAGAAAGAGAACCAGAGCAAACCACAACCAACCCTTCCAGGGGCCCACTCTCCCTAAAAAATAAAATGGTAACATTATCAATGTTGCAATGATTAATGCAGTCAACAAGTCTGTAAACATTTTTTCCTTCCTCCTTGAATTTGCTGATAGCCGATCCGGGATGGACCGTTAGCTCGACCATCCCGGACAAGTTTTCTTTGGTTGCATTCGTTGTTTACTACCAATTAATAAGGATAGGAGCTTGTCCGAGAATACAAAAAGCAATTTTCAAATCACCATATATGCTATCAAAATGCATCATATGCCACAATATGATGTGGTCTCAATTTCAAAAACTCTATTCTCTGACAGTCTCCTGGTGGTAAAACTAATAATAGGGGCCGTAATAGCGGTAGGTCACGTTCAGGTTGTTGATCACATTTTTGGCGCCTCCTTCATAAGCATTATCCTCTGCAGCCTTGCGCTCGCTCAAAGTCTCGACGTTCCCGGTCAGA
>JABMQV010000454.1 GCA_013203065.1 Desulfobacteraceae bacterium
CCCCCCCCCCCCCCCCCTATTCCACCAATGCCTGGCCCCAGGTGGAATACGTGATTGGACATTCGGAGTCCAATTTCTTTTTTGTGGAAAATGAGGAACAGCTCGATAAGTGGTTTCAATTCAGAGATAAGGTCCCCTTCCTAAAAAAGGTAATTGTCTGGGATCTGGAGGGTCTGAGGCATTTTAGTGATCCCATGGTGATGAGTTATGATGAAATCCTGGAGTTGGGTCGCCGGACCGTAGAAAAAGCCCCCGATCTATTTGAAAAGCGCATGGCTGATATCATTCCTGAAGATCTCTCCGTCCTGGTCTATACCTCGGGCACCACAGGACCTCCAAAGGGGGCCATGCTGACCCACCGAAATGTCACCTGGATGGCGCAGGCCATCGTGGCGGATGACCCCGTATTCGACACCGACGAAGTCATGTCTTTTTTGCCCCTGTGTCATGTTTTTGAACGTCTCTTTTCGGTCTTTGTGCACGTCACCCACGGATATACCGTGAACTTTATAGAAAGCCTTGATACCGTCACAGATAACATGAGAGAAATTTCCCCGACCGTGGGGTATGCAGTTCCCCGCATCTGGGAAAAGTACCTTTCCGCTGTTTATATTCGGATGTCAGACGCAACCTGGCTAAAAAAACTTGTCTTTGGTCTGGCCCTCAAAACGGGCAAGAAACGGGCCACCCTCAAAATGAGCTTTCTGCCGGTTCAGTTCTACCTGGAGGCCCTTTATCAGATTGCCCATTTTGTCGTTTTCCGAAAGCTGAAAGAGCGGCTGGGGTTTGACCGCATGCGGGTCGCCTATTCCGGCGCCGCGCCAATTTCTCCTGATGTACTCCATTTTTTCCAGTCCATCGGCATTAATCTTATAGAGGGCTACGGCCAAACAGAAGGTTCGGGCGTGACGACGGTCTCCAGAATCGGACGGGTGAAGTTTGGAAGGGTGGGCACGCCTCTCCGGGGTGTAAAAGTGAAGATAGGGGAAGACGGGGAAATCCTGGTGAAATCCCCCGGTGTTTTCAAAGGGTATTTCAAGAGTCCTGAAGCCACGGCGGAGACCATTAAAGAGGGATGGCTCTACTCCGGAGATGTGGGAGAAATCGACGAAGATGGGTATCTCAAGATCACAGATCGTAAGAAAGATATTATCGTCACTGCCGGGGGTAAGAACATTACGCCCCAGTATATTGAAAACAAACTAAAGGCCAGTCCCTTTATCAATGACGCCGTTGTTATCGGAGACAAACGGAAATTTTTATCCTGTCTGATCATGATTGATGAAGACAACGTGGTCAAATACGCACAGGATAACAAGGTGCAGTTTTCCACCTATAAGGACCTGACCCAAAACCAGGAGATCGTTAACTTGATCCAGGGTGAAATGGATCAAATGAACGATACCTTGTCCCGTGTGGAACAGGTGAAAAAATTTACCATTCTCCCCAAGAAGCTGTATGAAGAAGACGGGGAGGTCACCCCCACCATGAAGGTCAAGCGGAAATACGTCAACGAGGCCTTTAGTGACCTGATTGAAGGCATGTATAAAAGAAGGGGAGATGAGTGACGATTGAATATTGTGTATTGAGGGATTGAGGGATTGGGGAATTGCTGAATAACAAATGACCAATGACGAGTTTGCAAAAACCAACAAAAAGGAGGAGGAAGGATGAAAAAGCGGAGTTGGATTTTGTTGTTAGGTTGTGCCGTACTGATATCCTGGGTGAGCACGCCTATAGCTTTGGCGGAAAGGGGGGTTACCGACACGGAGATTCGCATTGGACAATGGGGGCCCCAGACAGGGCCTGCTGCCCTCTGGGGTGCCATTGGCCGAGGTACGGGGTGTTACTTTGATATGATTAATGCCGAGGGAGGTATTCACGGTCGAAAAATCAGATACTTCCTGAGAGATGATGGCTATATGCCGCCGAGGACCAAAGCCATAGCCAAGGAGTTGCTGGAGGATAAGAAAGTCTTTGCATTTGGCGGGGGCGTTGGCACTTCAACGGGGATGGCCGTCAAGAAGTACCTGAACAAGAAAAAGGTGCCCTGGGTCGGACCTGCCAGCGGGTCAACTCATTGGGCCTTCCCGCCGACAAAGTATCTCTTTGGCGTCTACCCCCTTTACATTGACGAGGCCGCCATTTTGGTCAACTATGCAGTGAAAAAGCTGGGTAAAAAAAGGATCGCCTTTTTTTATCAAAACGACGATTTTGGCAAGGAAGGACTTGTAGGCGCCGAATATGCCCTTCAAAAACTGGGCATGAAACTGGTGGCAGCTGTTTCTGTTGAAGTCCTGGATACAGATCTCAGTTCCCACTGTATGAAGCTTAAGGCGGCAAAGCCCGATTGTGTTCTAATGTGGCTCCTTCCCAAACATGGGGCTATCATATTGGGGACCGCCGCCAAATTGGGTTTTAAGACGCAGTGGATGAGTTCAAGTCCTCTGAGCGACACGCCTATCATGTATAAGATTAGCAAAGGTCTTTTCAAGGATGTGATCCTGTGTTCGTTTGGGGATCTTCCCGATTCCCGGAATCCACTCATGAAAAAATATAAGGCGGCCCATGACAGATTTGCCCCCAAAGACCGCTGGGGGATCTTTTTCTATGCCGGGTTTCTTTTCGTGGAACCGATGGTGGAGGGGCTTAAAAGATGCGGCCGAGATCTTACGGCGGACAACTTTGTCAAGGCAATGCAGTCCATCAAGGATTTTCAAGGCATCGGTCCCAAAGTCAGCTATGGTCCAAACAAGAGACAGGGAACACGGTCTGTATTTATAGCCAAATGTGCAGAGGAGGGGGAGCTTGTACGTCTTTCCGACTGGATGACCTCTGATGTGGATATCCAGAAGGTGCTCAAAAAATTAGGCAGATAATCTGCTGTTCTTTCAACTGGAACCAGGAATCCCTCAATGCCAGAACCTTTCCGGCTGGAGGATGACGTCCTGTATCTGTATAAGGAGGGTCAGACAATGATTGCAAAAGGAAAAAGGTCCTCGAATGGGGCATGGTTTAAAGGCGGGTTGATTTTTGTACTTGTTACCCTGTTTCTTTGGGGCTGTGCCACTGCGCCAAAAGAATTCAACCCCAACATCAGAGGTCCACAGATGATTGTGGGACCGGAGACCATCCGGTTGGGAATTGCCACATTAAAAGATACGCCCATAATATTCAAGGGGAAGGGATTCCTTCCTGAGGACTCGGTTTTTGTGGAACTTATGGGGGTAAAGAAAAACGATAAAATGGTCAATGTCCCTATTGCCGACGGCGATGTGGATAAAGAGGGATACTTTGTCGCAAAGGTTGGGACGCTTGCCAAGATAAGCGAGTTATTGAGGGCCAAATTAGGATCCAATAAAAAGATGGAAAATATCATTATTATTACCCAGCCTCCAATACCTGAAGGAACCTACACCGCTAGAGCAACCAGTATGGAATCTGATAAGACCGCAGAATGTAAACTTGTCATCAAGGGCCCAAGTTTCATAGATTGTTTTAAAGACTGGCTC
>JABMQV010000455.1 GCA_013203065.1 Desulfobacteraceae bacterium
CGAGATCTCTTGGCCACGGATCACCGACCTCTGAAGCCTTACCTTTGAATTCCGGCATCTTCTTCGGGTTTTCTCTTAATTTCATTGACTTATGAGAGGCCTTTCTGTTAATGAATTCCAACCGTTGAGGGAAAGAACCGGTCAGCTTGTCCAAGAAATTCGTCTTCTTTCAAACTTATCCATCCTCCTCGCTCTGTGCCCCATGATCGCTCCGGACAAAACGATTGTCTGATTAGGGAATGAGGAGTATTGAAGAAGATTTTCCAGGTAACATATTCGATGCCAAAGGGTGACGCCAACTCCATGGAGTCAACAATCGTCGCGAATGCCTCAGTTCCCAAGGGCCCCCACGATACGCCAACCCGTCGATGGGGGATCGAGTATGAATGCCTCCGTAAGTGTAACAGACAAATCCCTTCCGAAATAAGTGTTTATCCTGAAGTCTTTCCACATATCATTGAAATTATCACACCCACGTGCGGCAGCATTGAAGAAGCCGAAGCAAGGCTTTCCTCCCTGTTGGCTCAAGTGCGGCAACATATCACCTTGGGCGAGTATGCGGTTTATGAAAGCCAGGCGCCCAAAGTGGGAATTGACGACATAACGGGCGCAAACAAGGCATATTATCTCTGGATCATGGAGGATATGTACAGGTTCGGAGGGTATGTGCCTGAGGATTTTCTTATCGCAGGGACACACATTAACTACTCAAATCGGTTGTTTTCAGACGATGACTCAATACGGGCGGCAGGTCTGATCCAGAATTATTCATGGATGTTGGTGACGTTGGGTTCAAACTCGCCGTTTATGGATGGACGGGCATCCGGTTATCTTTCGAGTCGAACGGTCTTTATGCCCAACCGGTATGACATCCCACAATGGCATGATTTCAGGCACTTTTTTGAATGGCTGGAGAGTGAAAAAAGGAAGGGAAGGATTTTCAGAGGTAAAGACAGGACGTGGACCCCCGTATGCCCAAGACTCAATGCGGACCATAAATCGCCCAGCCTGAACCGTATTGAAATAAGATCGCTTGATGGCGGGCTGGGGGTGACGCCCGAGCTTATCGCAGGATGTTGCCGGCTCATTGAGCGTCTTATCAGTACGCCACCTCAAATAACGGCAATGCCCACACCGGATGAAGTCAGGCAGAATGACATGCAGGCGGCGACCCGCGGGCAAAGGGCACGCATAACATTTGATCAAAAGCTTATCGATGCAAAAGCCCTGCTTCGCGAGTATTGTGAGGGCATCCCTGTGTTGGAACAGGTATTAGAAGAAGGGAACCCTGCAGAACAGGCGTTGGTCAGATTCCGGGAAGGGCGTGCTCTGCAATAGAAGTGTGACCAAAGCAGTGTTCCTTTATACATCACTCAACAGATCACTGGCCACATAAGCGCCGGTGATGCCGCCATCGATAATATTCATCGCCCCATTGATATAAGAGGCCTCGTCCGATGCCAGAAACAAGGCCAGGTTGGCAATTTCAAGCGGCTCGGCCATCCGCCCCATCGGAATGAATTTTCTCCTGCTGTCGAACCCCTCTCCCCCATCAAAAAAGGCCTCTAACCTTTCTGTTCGGGTGGGCCCTGGACAGATACAGTTAAAACGAATGCCCCGGCGGGCATATGCGATGGCTAACTCACGGGTTAAGGCGGCCACACCGCCTTTGCTTGCGGTATAGGCAATTTGCGGGAAGACCGAACCGACGACCGCTACAATGGAGGCATTATTGATGACACTCCCGCCCCCTGAACGTAATACGGCGGGTATGGCATATTTGCAGCAAAGAAAAATACTGGTCAGATTAACCTCAAGGGTTCTCTCCCACACCGACAAGGGGGTGTCAACCGGATTTGTATCTTTCGCGTCTCTGATCCCGGCATTATTAAACAAGACGTTAATACCGGACAAGGCGCTTTCCGCCTCTATGAAAATGGCTTTGCAGCTTTCGGCATTGGAGACATCGCCTGTTACGGAAACGGCCTGGCCACCTGAGGATTTTATTTCCTCAACGGTTTGGCGACCCGTCTCTCCGTTGATGTCCACCGCGCAAACCGTTGCGCCTTCCTCGGCAAAGCGTATTGCCGCAACCTTCCCAATCCCTCGACCGGCGCCCGTAATCAGAGCTTTTTTACCTTGAAGACGCATCATTACACAGAGGATATTTTCTAAGAAG
>JABMQV010000456.1 GCA_013203065.1 Desulfobacteraceae bacterium
ATGTCCTGATTATCGGGGCTGGGGGAGCAGGTCTCCGATGCGCAGCCGAGATTTTGGAAAAGAGACCGGGGACGAATATCGTGGCCGTCACCAAAGTGGCAAACCCCCAAAAATCCCACACCCAGACTGCACAGGGTGGAATGGCCGCGGTAGACCCGGCCGATCCGGTCGACAAGACCATTTATCACATGTTCGACACCTGGAAAGGCTCTGACTGCAGTGCGGACCAGAATGTCATAAAAAAGATCGTCGAGTCCGGCTGGGAGCAGGCTGTCTGGATGGAGAACCACGGGATGCATCTGAGCCGGAATGAAAACGGGAGGGTCAGCAAGAGGACATTTGGCGGGCATACGGTGGGTTTTGGCGAGACCTCCGCCTTCCGGTGCGTATTTGAGGCAGACCGCACCGGAAAAGGCATTATGGACAATGTGTGGGGGGAGGCCCTGAAAGGGGGCGCCTCTTTTATAAACCAGGCCATTGCCACAGAACTCTTGATCAAGGGCGACAAGTGCACAGGGGCCATTATCTTTAGGGAAAAGGAAGGGGAATTTGTCGCCGTATTGGCCAAGGCAACAATCCTGGCCACGGGCGGTGATGGTCAAATCTTTAAGGTGACCACAAACTGTCGTCAGAATACCGGAGACGGTCTGGCCATTGTCCTCCAGGCCGGGTTACCCGTTATGGACCCTGAAGCCATACAATTCCATCCCACCGGGATTGTTGGCCCAGGTATTCTTGCCAGCGAGACCCTGCGATCAGTGGGCGGGATCTTGCGTAACAAGGACCTGGAACCCTTTATGGAAAGGTATGCTCCCAAGATGAAAGAACTCGCCCCGCGCGATCTTGTGGCACGGGCAATCGAGACCGAGGTTCGTGAAGGAAGGGGAATTCTGAATCCTGACCACAATATTGAGCATGTGTGGATCGACTTGCGACACCTCTCGGATTATATCCACGAAGTTCAGATCCCGGAGGTTTCGAGTTTTTTTAAGAAGTTTGTCAATCTCAACCCCAAAGAAGACCTCTGTCCGGTTCGGCCCAGTAATCACTATCAGATGGGAGGCATCCCCACAAATGAATTCGGGGAAGTTCAGAAAGGCCATGGGAACCTGATTGCCGGTTTGTTCGCAGTGGGGGAATGCGCCGCTGCAAGTTTCCATGGCTTTAATCGTCTGGGGACCAACTCCCTTTTGGAACTGGTTACCATGGGGAAAGTGGCGGGAGAAAAGGCCGTTGATTGCATGGATGCAGAAAAGGCTCAACTGCCTGGACATGCAGGTGAGAAGACCTTTTCCCTGTTCTCGCGCTTCATGGAGCAGGGAGGCCGGGACAATCTGGGACAGATCCGGGAGGAGATGCGGATGCTCATGACGGAAAAGGTCGGTGTCTTCCGAACGGAAGACGGTATCGGCAAGGCCATCGAGGCCTTGAAGGATCTTAAAGAGCGGGCTGACAGGGCGGCCCTATCCAGCAGAAGTCTGACAATGAATCAGGACCTGGTCCAACGGTGGGAGCTCAATAACCTTCTCACGGTTTCCCTGGTCACTGCCCAGGGGGCGCTAAACAGAAGGGAGTCAAGGGGCGGGCATTTCCGGGAAGATTTTCCCGAGAGGGAGGACCCGTTCAACTATCACACCCTGGCATACATGAGCGAGTATGGGAAGGTGGAATTGGGGGAACGCCCCATCGATATGAGCATTTATGAAGAAAAGGGTGAACACTACGAAAAATTTGGAATGATCGAAAGAAAGTATTAGTGAGTGGTTACGGCATGGATGGAGGGATGGTCATGGAGAAAAACTACAAGTTAACCTTAAAAATCAAACGTTACGATCCGGATACCAAAGAGTCGTGGGTGCAGGATTATAAATTGGAAGTTGGCAGGATCCTGCGATTCACCGATCTGTTTCGGAAGATCAATAATGAACTGGATCCCAGCCTGGCATGGAACTCGTCTTGTGAACATGCTCAGTGCGGGACCTGTGCCGTAAAGGTAAACGGTAAGCCCTTACTTGCCTGCGAACTCCTTGTTGAAAATGCAGTGGCCCAATTCGGGACCACCGTCTTTGAGATTGAACCCATCACCGTAGCCCCGGTGGTACGGGACCTTATCGTGGATCTGGAGCAAGCCTACGAAAGGGTGCACGAGGCCAAGCCCTATGTGATCGAGCCCGCCGAGAACCTGGACAAGGGAAACGAATATCAAATTTCTCCACGGGACTTGGAGCGTTATGTGGATGCTACCCGCTGTATCAACTGCTTCTGCTGCGCCACGGCATGTATCAGCAACCAAAAGGGTTTCCTGGGGCCAAATGCCGTCATGGCCAGTATTGTCAGGCTGATGGACCCGAGGGAGGAGGCCAAAAAGGAAAGGCTTAAGACACTCTATAGCGAGAAAGGGGTCTACCGCTGCCACACCTCCAAGGCCTGCTCTTTTGTCTGCCCAAAAGAGATCGACGTGGCCCATTTTATTGCGTTGGCCAAAGAGGGACGGTTTGAA
>JABMQV010000457.1 GCA_013203065.1 Desulfobacteraceae bacterium
CGTAATATCAGCCGATGACGGTCACACAATGCGAGTCGAGACAGGCACCGCCAGCGATCTAATGAGTGACATGCTTACCGGACCTACGAACGGTGCCCTCTTGCTAACCGGCCTTTGTAACGTTCAGGTCATCCGCGCTTCGGTGGTAGCAGGGGTCGCGGCCGTAGTCTTTGTCAGGGGAAAACGACCTACCCCTGAAATGACCACACAGGCCCGCGAGCACGGACTGCCTCTTTTATCAACCCCCTTCACCATGTTCTCTGCCTGTGGCAGATTGTTTGGTAAAGGGCTACGAGGCGTTGAGGTAAAGGTCCCTCGGTCATAGGCTGTCTCTAACGAATTTATTTTGGCATCTGAACTTCTGCCGCGATGTGTGGCGTCAAACTTTGGGTGACGGGACTCTGAGAAACGGGTGGTTTTTGACATGGCGCTTCTCCAAAGAAGTTTCGAAATAATGGCCCGGGACTTTGTTCGGGCGGGAGAAGCCTCAATTGAGGTCCAGCGGGTTCTAAAAACCATAGGGTTTGATTCAGAACGAATCCGGCGCGCGTCCATCTGTGCCTATGAATCAGAAATGAATGTGGTTATGCATGGGGGCGACGGAGAGCTCCTGTTAACATTGGACCCCGAAAGGATCATACTGGATGTCAAGGACCACGGCCCTGGCATTGAGGATGTCGAATTGGCCTTACAGGAAGGGTACTCAACTGCCAGCCTGGAAGACAGAGAGATGGGATTTGGCGCCGGAATGGGGCTTCCCAACATCAAGAAAAACGCGGATTTCCTGGAAATTTATTCTGATAAAGGGACGGGTGTACATCTTAAAATTGTTATCAATGTGAAAGAGGGTTGATGTCTAAGCCGCCCAGGAACTTCAAGACTACCGGTTATGTCGAGATTGATGAGGAACAATGCACAGGATGTGTGTTGTGCATGAAGGCGTGTCCCACGAAGGCCATACGCGTCAAGGATGGCCGGGTCGCTCGTATAGAAGGAACCTGTATTGATTGCGGAGAATGTGTTCGCACATGCACCAAAGGAGCGATCAAGGCAACCACCCCCAGAGGGGACGATTTCACAGCAGGCACCAATCTTGTCATTAGCCCCCCGACCGTTCTCTACTCCCAGTTTGGCGAGGATTATTTGCCAAATGACATCCTCCTGGGGCTCAGAAAAATGGGGTTTGGCTATGTCCATGACCAATCTTACACCAGCGAAATGTTCAGCTTTGCCGTTGAGCTTTATATTAAGGAGAACCGTAAGAAACCGAATTCACCCTTCCCCTTGATTTCACCGGCCTGCCCGGTGGTGGTCCGGCTCATCTCTTTCCGGTTCCCGTCTCTTTTGAAACACATTCCTCCCCTGGCGACTCCCCGGGAGATAGTCACCAAGGAGGCAAAAAAGCGCTTGTCTGCAAAAAATGGGTGCTCTCCTGAAGAAATTGGAGTCCTACACATCACCCCCTGTCCGGCATTGGCCGACTTTGCAAAGCAATCTGTATCCCAGGGAGACTATCCCTCCATGGATAAGGCGGTGGGGATCAATGACATTTATGAGCCACTCAAGAAAAATCTTCAAGAAATTGACGACGACATGGTGTTGCACCACTCCAGCGGTATTGGGATTGGCTGGGGTATGTCAGGTGGTGAGATTGCCGGCATGAAAGGAAACTGCCTTGCAATCTCCGGGCTCCACGAAGTCATCCGCTATCTGGAAAAAATTGAAATGGGCCTTCTCCAAGAGGTGGATTATATTGAGTGCAGAATCTGTGCGGAGGGTTGTCTTGGTGGCCCCTTTACAGTGGCCGATAAATACCTGGCAAGACACCACCTTCAGAAATTGGTCCGCATGTTCGGGGTTGAAAGAAGGATCAAGTACAACTATGTAATAAAACTCTACAAAAATGGATGGTTTTTTACCGAAAGGGACCGGACTGCCTTTAAAGATGTGGCATCACCTCTCTCTATCCCAGACCGGATAGAAAGGCTAAACAGGGTGCAGGAAACGTTGCAGTTATTGCCCGGAAAGGAATGCGGCGTGTGCGGGTCGCCCGATTGCCCCACTTTTGCCGAGGACGTGGTCGATGGAAAGGCCACCCTGGAAGATTGTATTTTTTTTCACAACCGAAAGAGAAAAACTTCGACCAGAGCGAATCGATAATGAAATTTCAACGTTTTTTCAGTGTCTTACATTAAGAATGGCAAGGTATCATTTTTTTTAATAACCCCTTGACACTGCGAATTGTAACTGTTATATCGCCCGAAGTTTGAACATTTCCACATCATGGCAAATCGTCGGGATATTGTATGGTTAACCAGGATGCACCATTACGCTAGGGTGTTATTTTTTTATCTCCACAGAATTTCTTACACGGAAGCGGAACAAAGATTTTCGGGATAAGACGAGATCATGTTTAATAAGGGAGAAAAAATCTTTGCTGCAGCCCTTTTTGGGGTATGCATCATTGTAGGCATCGTAGGATATTCCCTTACGGGCGCCTCATCCCCCCCAAACAAGGTATGGTTTGGCACCGCCGGGGGTGATGTGATCTTCGATCACGGCTACCACACGGCTCTTGCCGATTGCGGTGATTGCCATCACGATTTTGACGAGAAATCCCCGGCCAGGGACACCGAAATGGACTGCCGTTCCTGCCACTATTTTGGTGAGGCACGGGACTTGACGAATGATGACCCAACCCACAAGCGCTTTATAGGCGCCAACTGCATCGAATGCCACAAATCCAAGCAGATAGAGGTGAAATGCGATTCCTGTCACATTCGCAAAGGCTTCGCGTTTAAGGAATCGGGACGTACCATGCCACCCCTGCCCGGTACGGTCCAATTCGATACAGACGGCGGTTTGGTAACCTTCAACCACAAGCTACACCTGAGCGAAGATGTCGGGGAGCCCTGTTTGGCCTGTCACCATGAATTCAAGGGGGGCGAGACCATGAAAGACCTGTCAAGGGAGAAAAACTGCCGCGCCTGCCATTATGAATTGGCAGAAAAGATCCCTGAAAGCGAAGACGATAATCATGCGCGATACATAGGGATCAATTGCGCCAAGTGTCACGACGCAGAAGAGTGCAGCCAGTGCCATAAAGACTGACAGGCCAAATGAAATCCATACCGGGGTATCACTCAAAATGAGACGGCTCCCCCTCACGCGTGGAGGGGATTCTTGGAGAATCCCAATTATATTTATTGTTAGCACCCTAAAGAGAAAAATCGAGAGAAATAGATGGGCCTAAGATCGTTTTTTGGAATCCTTCCACCAAGAGTGTCTTACCGGGGCGTTTCCGCTCCCGTTGAACCGGCCCCCATACCAGAGAAGGTCAGACTCCTGTGGTACAAACGGACGCCGTCCGA
>JABMQV010000458.1 GCA_013203065.1 Desulfobacteraceae bacterium
AGGGTTATGAAGGGCCATAACAAAAAGATGCAACCCAATTTAGGGAATGGAAACGACGAGTTCTGGGTTTTGGAGGATCGGCTGTATGAGGAATGGCGGGATGAGAAATTGATTGCCAAGGCGGTGGAAGCATAAGACTTTCAAAGTGACTGTTGGTTTTGATTTCCGATGGCCTTTGGCCTTTAGACGTGAATGAGGTACAGGACATGTTGTTGATCTGGCATGGGAGGAACGGGAGTGAAGGGACCAATCGACTTAAAAGAGTTGTCAGGATTTATTGTCGGAAATGCGGTTTCAGTTATTTTTCGATACCCTTAGAGATCGATGCATTTGAATTGCAGAGAAGATACGAGTCCGATCCCAGTGCCCATTTCCCTGTAGCAGATGAGGCCTCGCGCCGGGTTGACAGATCTTAAACGGACGACGGAGCAGCCCTTCTTCAGCCTGCTGTTTCAATGATTCTTATATTATCTGGCCTCCGTCCACCCGGATAATTTCTCCTGTGACAAAAGAACCGGCCTCTGACGCAAGGAAAAGGGCGAGGCCCGCGACCTCGATCGGCTCACCGAATCGTTTGAGTTCGATTTCCCTGAGACGCTGTGCTTTTCTCTCCGGGTCGGTCCAGTTGATCCGGCTGAACTCGGTCTTAATAGAACCCGGAGCGATGGCATTCACCAGGATATTGTCTCGGGCCAGTTCCCGCGCCATCACCTGTGTCATCATGTTCATGCCCGCTTTGCTGATACAATACGCCCCGGTTCCGTCTCCTCGAGCGCGAAGACCGCTGATCGAGCTGATGTTGATGATCCTGCCGCCACGTTGTCTGATCATCTCCCTGGCCACGGCCTTACTCATCAAAAAGGCACCCTTGAGGTTCACCTCCATGACTTTATCAAAGGCCGCATCTTCAAGGTCTATCATGCTACTCAAAACCGGGTTGACCCCGGCGTTGTTTACCAGAATATCGATCCGGCCAAATTCCTTCGCAGTTTTCTGAACCAGTTTTTGTACATCCTGCTTTTTCCCTACATGAGCGGGGATCGCCAGCGACTTTCTCCCGAGAGCCCGAACCTGTTCTGCCACACGGTCAAGCTCAGGGGGCCGCTTGTTCCTGCTCGAAACAACCACGTCCGCCCCTGCCTCAGCAAATGCCAGCGCGATGCTCCCTCCGATGCCGCGACCACCTCCCGTCACCAGTGCAACCTTTCCTTTTAGAGAGAACATCTTTTCAATCATGAACCTTGCCTCCTTATCTATCGATACCTCGGTATTGTACCTCAATCTGCTGCCTTATACATAAGCAGAAGTTCCTCGCCTGTGAGCACACGATCATGAGGGTTACACTCGGGATGGTTCCATCGGGGAGTTGACGGGTTACAAGTATTTTTGGCTTCATATTCACTTCCTTGCAATACCCATAAATCCTAAACTACGGCCCACGCCTGTGTGAGGACTCTTTTGGCGTTGGCGACTACAACCAAGGGAGACTGCCCTTCCATAGGCTTTATCTCGAAGCTCACTATTGGCCGTGACTTGCCATCAAGGAAACCTATGTCGATCAGAGTTCGCAAGAACGCTGCCACCTCCGGCACGTCATTGGCGCTGCCGAGGGTTCCGAATATGGGGTGGTTGTCTCCGTAGCCAGCACAGTTGGGATCGATGACCGCGTTACCCAAGTGGGCCCCCACCAAATATTCCTTGACTGGTATCAGGGCCTGATGAGGTGACTCCTTCAGAAGCGGGATGTGGCTTAAGTCCACCAAAAGGCCAAAATTATCGTGCTGTTTCCTAATCTCCTCGGCAACCTCCTTTGCTAAGAGGCTAGGACCAAGCAGACAACATTTGTCTACCTCGCAGTCGAAGGTTTCAGTCACAATCATAGGCCCCCCTATGCTGGCCGAGTAAGCGCACAGCTCACTCAACGACTTGATCAAAGCTGTGATAGCTTGTGGCCGCTTTTCGGTCCCCGGATCTTTGCCTGAAAGGATGACAAAGCTTTCTGCACCCATGTAG
>JABMQV010000459.1 GCA_013203065.1 Desulfobacteraceae bacterium
TAGCCTTTAGTTTTTGTCCGATACGGATGAGAGAAAAATATTTTTCCATGACGGTTACACAAGAATTATTCCTGGTTCGAAAAAATTATTTACCCACTATTTTCTTACCCTCTTTTGCCTTCTCTTCAAGACCTTCCACCAGGTCCTTTCCTTTCTCCAGTAAGGACTTTCCCCTCTCTACAGCCTTTTCCGCGTGGTCCCTCACTTCACCCACGGTGTTCTTGAGGTTCTCACTGAACTCTTCAGGGGCCTTGTAGTAATAGTAACCTCCGACGCCTACTAAAATAAGCCCAACAATGAGTGCAAGCTTCAGCAGTTTCTTCACAATAAAATAGGCAACAAGAAGTACCAATGCACCAAGTATGATTGCAGCTATGGGATGGGTTGAGACATAATTAAAAAAAGCGTCCATAGTCGGATCTCCTGAATCTCCTCGTGGTCACTCACAGGAAAAAACGAATAGAGGCCGAAAAAACAGTCAAGTGGTTACCCTGGAGTGAGATGCGGACTGTTTTCTATAGGGGCAATATAGGGGAAGTGGAATTTCTGGTCAAGCCCGCGTGTTGAGAGAAAAAAGGATTTGAATGTAATCTCGGGAGTTTGTATGGTGATTATGGAGATAACCTCTTAACGTTCTGAAAACAAAAGGACAATGGAACCATGTTTTTCTTTATAGGAGGAATTCAACCCAAGACGGTAAAAATGGATGACCAGCCCAGGATGTGCCCTTCGTGTGGCCTTTACCAAGCGCGACGGAAAAGAGTGGATCACTATCTGTCTGTCTTCTTCCTGCCCATTATTCGTGTCAAAAAAGGGACTCCTTTTGTTCAATGCCAAAGCTGCGGGACTCTGGTCCAGGAATCCGGAGGGGTGTGGCGTGAGGGTGAAGCGGGGGGCGGAGATGTATGCTCTAACTGCGGAACACCTCTGGAGCAGACCTTTCATTTCTGCCCTTCTTGTGGAAGGCGTGTATAAGTTGGAGATTGGTTTCGCTAAAGAAGGCCTGGCCTATTCAGAGATTGGAAATTCTTGAAAGGGTCATTATTCATTGCCTTGACCCACCCGGGTATCTCCTCTATAATCCCCGAAAAGCAAATTTACCAACGGGAAAGGAGCCTGAAGATGAGAAAGAAAATAACGATAGTAGGGGCCGGCCATGTGGGGGCGACTTCAGCCATGCGCGTTGCCGAAAAGGACCTGGCCGATGTGGTTCTGATCGATGTACTTGAAGGTGTGCCAGCAGGAAAGGCCCTCGACCTGGCGGAGGCAGCACCCATTGAAAAGCATGATGCAAAAATCACAGGCTGTACCGCTGATTACGGCGAGGCAAAGGACTCAGATATTGTTATCATCACTGCCGGGATCCCCAGGAAGCCCGGCATGAGTCGGGATGATCTCCTGTCTACCAATATGGGTATTATGCGTGGGGTGACAACAGAAGTTGCCGCAGTTGCTCCTAACGCCATCCTTATTATTGTTAGCAATCCCTTGGATGCCATGTGCCATGTGGCGTATGAGGCCAGCGGATTTCCAAAAAACAGGGTCATTGGTATGGCGGGTGTCCTGGACTCTGCCCGTTTTCGTGCCTTTATTGCCATGGAGCTAAACGTTTCGGTTGAAAATACCCATGCATTCGTTCTGGGCGGTCACGGTGATACAATGGTCCCGCTGCCACGCTATTCAACTGTAGCGGGCATTCCCATTACGGAACTGATGTCACCGGAGAGGATTGAAGTCCTGGCTGACAGGACAAGAAACGGAGGTGCGGAGATCGTTGGCCTCCTCAAGACGGGGAGTGCCTATTATGCGCCATCGTCCGCTGCCGTTGAGATGGCAGAGGCCATCCTGAAGGACAAGAAAAAAATACTGCCCTGCGCCGCCCTCCTGGAGGGTGAATATGGGATAGATGGCCTGTTCATGGGCGTCCCGGTAAAGCTGGGAGAAAATGGGGTGGAGGAAATCATTGAGATTAAATTGACCGCTGAAGAGGGAAAAGCGCTTGGCCGTTCCGCGGAAGCGGTGAGGGGTTTGGTGGAAGATCTTAAACGATTGGGTTGAATAACTCAGACAGGTGAGACGGTACCAGCCGGAAGGTAGGAGTCCAGATTGGATGAGGAGGCGATCCTATCCCATCTTGAGGCATTGGCTCATAGCCTCGGGATAAAGGTCCGGTATGAGGATCTGGAAGGAGAGGCCACCTTTTCCGCGGGCGGTCTTTGCCGTATAAGAAATCAACAGGTTATCATTGTAAATAAATGGGCACCCACAAGGGAGAAAACCCGGACCTTGGCCAAGGCATTGAGCCGTTTCGATCTCAACCAGGTTTATATCAGGCCCGCCCTCAGGGATTTTCTGGAAGAGGCGAGGGGAGCAAAAGATTAGGTCTTAGGGCTCGAGCAAAAATAACTTCACATTTTCGCATCCCATCTACAGGCCATCTTTGTCCGATCCTCAACCACAAAATCCTCGAAAGA
>JABMQV010000460.1 GCA_013203065.1 Desulfobacteraceae bacterium
AGACAGGTGTTCCTCCCGAGTCCATCCTTTTGCTCACCTTTACCAGAAAGGCCGCCCAGGAGATGCTGGACAGGGCCACGGGTCTTTCAGACGCAAGATGCAGGTTTGTATCCGGAGGGACCTTTCATTCCCTGGCCCTGAGGGTACTCAGGGCCCATGCCGAACTCGTGGGCTTCAAAAACTCCTTTACCATACTGGACCGATCGGACATGGAAGAGGTCATCCGTTCGCTCGTCCCCGAACTTCAGATCCCCAAGGGCGCCCCGAGATTCCCAAAGCGGGGCACCCTGGCCAACATCTTGAGTAAATCGGCAAATCTCGAGAGGCCTGTGGATGAATTTATGACGGAAGAATACGCGCAGTTCCTCCACTTCATCTCTGAGATCGACAGGCTTGGGAAGCTCTATACGGACTACAAGAAATCCAACCTGTTGATGGACTACGATGATCTTATCCTCTATCTGAGGAGGCTCTTGGCAGAAAGGGAAGAGGTCCGACAGGACCTGGGCCGGCAATATCGCTATGTCATGGTCGATGAGTATCAGGATACCAATACCATCCAGGCCGATATTGTCAGGTGGCTGGCACATGAACACGGAAATATCATGGTGGTAGGGGACGACTCTCAGTCCATTTACTCTTTCAGGGGTGCCAACTACAGAAATATGTTTGACTTCCCGGTCCAGTTTCCGGAGGCCAGGATCATAAAACTCGAAGAGAACTACCGTTCCACCCAGCCGGTCCTCGCCTTCACAAATGCCCTTATGCGTGCTGCCGGTGAAAGCTATACAAAGTGCCTTTTCACAAAACGCCCGGGAGGGGAACGGCCAAAGGTGGTTGACACCAGGACTGACCCGGAACAGGCCGCCTTTGTGTACCAGTGCATTCGCGAACAGGTAGATCAGGGGCGCTCTCTTGCCGATTTTGCAGTCCTCTTCCGGGCGGGGTATCACTCCTTTGAGCTTGAGGCGGAACTCACGCGCCAGGGGGTCCACTATGTAAAGTATGGAGGGTTCAAGTTCCTGGAATCGGCCCACATAAAGGATTTTCTCGCGCATCTGAGGGTGGTGGTAAACAAGGATGAGGCCGTGAGTTGGATCCGCATCCTGCGGCTTGTCAGAAATGTGGGGCAGGGAAAGAGCCAGACCATCATCCGATGGATGAGTGAAAACAAAATCCCTCCGGGACGGGTTGGGGAATGGCCCGGGGCTGCCAAGAATGTCACCGGCCTGAAACCCCTCTCCAAGCTTATATCCCGCCTGGCAGCGCACGGCATCAAACCAAAGAAGGCCGTGGAGGAGGTCCTGGACTACTATCTCCCCATCTTGAAGGAGAAATTCGACGACTATCCAAGGCGAGAGAGGGAACTGGAACAACTGATTTCCATGGCCAGCCGATACAGAAAATTGAGGAGCTTTCTGGATGATCTGGTCCTGGAGCCCCCCACTAGCGCTGCAGATTTCGATGCTGAGGGGAGGGCCGAGACCCTCACCCTCTCAACGGTCCATTCGGCCAAGGGTCTGGAATGGCCGGTGGTGTTTATCATCTGGGTCATGGATGGGAGATTCCCTTCTTTGAGGGCCTTTGATAAGCCTTCGGCACTGGAAGAGGAACGCCGCCTCATGTATGTGGCAGCCACCCGTGCCAGGGACCAGTTGATCGTCTGTTATCCTGGACGGGAATCAGCCGCCTCATGGCCCATGGCAGGCCGGGGGAACGGGTTGTCATCGTTTATTCGGGAGATTCCCGATGATGTCATTTCCTATGAGTCGGTTGGGATTCCAAGAAGATTTTCCGGCTCTTTCCGGGAGAGGAAATCCCCCAATGTTCTTTATAAAGACAAGGGGGAAACATCAGGGTTCTCTCCCGGCGACAGGGTCAGCCACCCGGCCTTCGGTCCGGGGGTGGTCTCAAAGTTTGTCGATGATGACAAGGTGGAAGTGCTCTTCAGAAACTTCGGGCGTAAGTTGCTGCATATGGAGTACACAACCCTCGAGAAGATATGATATGCATGATCGCATATTGTTAACATGAAATAATCATTCAGATAATGCCGACGATATGGATTAACCACAGCCTACTAACATTTTTCTTCAACAATCGAACAACCGAATCCCGAATTACGAATTCTCACGAATCAATCAGACGATCCTCAAGGTTAAATTCTTTGTTATCCTTCGTCACTCGTCACTCCTTGAACGTTATTCTATTATTATTACACGAGCAACTTAAATCA
>JABMQV010000461.1 GCA_013203065.1 Desulfobacteraceae bacterium
TCCGTAGGGCCTCCAGCTCGGAGAGGTTTTCTCCCAATGAACCCTTATTGGCTTCTCCATGCTTTCATCAAAACCCCAAATATCGGCCACGCTACGACTGCTGGTTTAGAGAGCGCCGGAAAGAAACGGCTGAACCCACGGTGCCCGAGATTATTGAAAACTTACGATCAAGGCGGTTCAATCGTCGAGGATTTTGGGAATTGCTTTCGTCTTGACTATGCGTGTCAATTGGACTAGAAAAACATGCTAACATTCACGGTACGTTACCAAACCCAACCATTCACGAGAACGGATCTGACAGAAATATGGAGAATGTGAGTTTACTTATCCAAGAGAGGATCAATAAAGCGGAAAAATTGAAGACCATGGGGGTCAATCCCTACCCGTCAGGATATCGTCCCGATATGACAATCTCAGAGGCCATCGGTCGATTTGATCATATGGAAGGAGAGACCCTGGAGAAGGAGAGCGGTTCCTATGGCTTCGCCGGCAGGATAATCTCCCGTCGCGACTTCGGAAAGGCCTCCTTCATTCATATCAAGGACAGGACAGGGCGCCTTCAGGCCTATATCAGAAAAAACAAGGTGAACGATGAGGAATTCAAGGTCTTCAAGCTGATGGACATCGGGGACCATATTGCCATAAAGGGCCCCTTTTTCCGCACCAGAACCGGCGAACTGACCATCCTGGCAGAAAAACTTGTTTTTCTCGGCAAATCCCTGAGACCACTGCCCGAGAAATGGCACGGGCTCACGGACGTGGAAACGCGATACCGCCAGCGATACCTGGACCTGATCATGAATGATCACGTCAAAGAGGTCTTTGTGCTGAGGAGTAAGATTATACAGTCCATCAGGGAATTTTTTGTCCATAAGGATTTTCTCGAAGTCGAGACTCCCATGATGCAGCCCATACCAGGGGGCGCGACCGCCAGGCCTTTCAAAACCTTTCATAATGCCTTGGGAATGGACCTCTATCTGAGGGTTGCCCCCGAACTTTACCTAAAGAGGCTTGTTGTGGGAGGATTTGAAAGGGTCTTTGAAATAAACCGCAATTTCAGGAATGAGGGTATTTCCATAAAGCATAATCCGGAATTCACCATGCTGGAATTCTATATGGCCTATGCAACCTATGAGGATTTGATGACCCTCACCGAAGCGCTGTTCGCTCATCTCCTAAAGGATATTTTTGGTCTCCTGACCATTGAATACCAGGGCAAGGTCATCGATTTTGAGGCCCCTTGGCCCAGGATCTCCCTGTTCGATGCCCTAAAGGATATGGGGGGTATCCATGAAAAGGCATTCCAAAGCAGGGAGTACGCCGCGGAGGTGGCGATGGAATCCCAGGTCAATCTATCGCCAAAGGACGGCCATGGGACAATACTTACAAAGCTCTTTGACCATCTGGTAGAATCTCAATTAATCCAGCCTACCTTTATCATCGGATACCCGACCGAGGTGTCACCCCTTTCCCGTCGAAACGATCAAAATCCGGACCTCACCGATCGCTTCGAGCTTTTTATCGGGGGCCGGGAGATAGCAAACGCGTTCACTGAGTTGAATGATCCCATAGATCAAAGGGCGAGATTCCAGAGCCAGGTTGCCCTCCGAGAGGCAGGGGACCATGAAGCCCTCTTTATGGACGAAGATTTTTTGAGAGCGTTGGAGTATGGGATGCCCCCTACCGCAGGAGAAGGCATGGGGATTGACAGGGTCGTGATGCTGTTGAGCGATTCCCCTTCCATCAGGGACGTCATCCTCTTTCCGCACATGAGGTCGATGGAGACCGATTCAAGGGAGGGAGGCCCCGAGGAGAATGAAGAAAAATAGGTTTCCGTCCGCCAGGATGTCCCGGAGCCTTGATTTTTTCTGTAACGGAATACGACCGGGGCAGGGATCTGAATCTGGGGACTGGAGGGCGTCTGCGCATGCTTGAGCTGTTCCTATCATTGAGATACCTGAGGGCCAAGAGAAAACAGACATTCATATCTGTGATTACGGTGATTTCGGTCCTTGGGGTCATGGTAGGTGTTATGGCCCTTGTGGTGGTCCTCTCGGTAATGAACGGCTTTCGGGCTGACTTGATGTCTAAGATACTGGGGGTCAATTCGCATATCCTGGTACTGAGGTATGGAGGAGCCTTTGGCGATTACAAAAAGATTGTCAAAAGGGTGGACAAATTAGATGGTGTGGTGGCCTCAACTCCTTTCATATATGCGCAGGTTATGGCAAATAACTCGGGGAATGTCTCGGGGGCGCTTTTGAGAGGGGTTGACCCAAAAAATGCCGCCAGGGTGGTGAGTTTTGAAGAGATGATAAAAGAGGGTTCTCTGGCCTCCCTTGAGAAAGACGCAGGAGGCTCTCCGCCGATTGTCGTTGGCCGTGAACTTTCAAGACAAATAGGGATTGGGCCCGGGGATATTGTGACCTTGCTTTCCCCTGAGGGGAAGCTGACACCCCTGGGGAGATCACCAAACACCAAAAGGTTTAGGGTTACCGGGATATTTGATTCCGGAATGTATGAATATGATGCCTCTATGGTCTTTGTCTCCCTCAAAGAGGCCCAGGATTTTCTGGCCATGGGAGACCGCGTGACAGGTCTGGAAGTCAGGGTAGACGATATCTACGAATCAGATAAGATCGCCAAACAGATTCAGGCAGATCTGGGCTATCCATACTGGACCAAGGACTGGAAGGTTATGAACAGGAGCCTCTTTTCCGCCCTCAAGCTGGAAAAGGTCACCATGTTCGTCATCTTGACTATGATTGTGCTGGTGGGGGCCTTGAATATTATCAGCACCCTGGTCATGGTGGTGATGGAAAAGACAAGGGACATCGCCATCCTGAGGGCCATGGGGGCCTCAGCCAAGAGCATCATGTCGATTTTTATGCTTCAGGGTTTGTTGGTGGGTCTGATAGGGACAATGGCAGGGCTTGCGTCGGGATTAGGGATTTGCCACCTGCTTGGAAAATACAAATTTATCAGCCTGCCGGCGGATGTCTACTATATTTCAACGCTCCCGGTACGGGTCGAATTTGTAGATGTATGGCTCGTTGCCTTGGCAGCAGTGTTCATTTCCTTCGTTGCAACCTTATATCCCTCCTGGTACGGATCGAGGGTGGACCCGGTGGAGGCAATAAGGTATGAATGAAAATAGCCCGGAAGAGATGCTGCGCCTCGAAGATGTCCACAAATCTTTTGCTCACCACGGGAGCTTTATTGAGGTGTTAAAGGGGGTCGATCTGGTCATGAACCCCGGTGACACGTTGGCCATCATGGGAGCGTCAGGGGTTGGAAAATCCACGTTGCTCAACATTATGGGAAGCCTGGAACCTCCCACACAGGGTACTGTCAGATTCGGAGGCCAGGAGCTTTACGGGATGACCGAGACCAGCCTGACCCGTTTCAGGAACAGGGAGATAGGTTTTGTCTTTCAGTTCCATCACCTTCTCCCCGAATTTAACGCGTTGGAAAATACCATGATGCCTGCCCTGATTGCACGCTATCCCAGAAGCAAGGCCATTGAGATGGCAAAGGAAGTCTTGGTGCAAGTGGGGCTTGAGATGCGTATGACTCACCGTACAGGGGAGCTCTCAGGAGGAGAACAGCAGCGGGTGGCCATTGCCCGCTCAATCATCATGAAGCCCAGATTGATTTTGGCAGACGAACCCACAGGGAATCTTGATTGGTCGACGGGCGAAGGTGTTGCGGATCTGCTTCTCTGGTTCAACAGGGAGGAAGGGGTGGCCATGGTCATCGCTACCCACAACCACAGGCTGGCGGAAAAGATGTCCAAACAGATGGAGATATCGGTTGGAAAACTCCGGCAGAGATAACATGAGGGACAACATTTGTTCGGGCTACACCCTGAATGGATCGCGTTGGACCTTTCTGTTGGTAGTCTTGTTTGTGGGTGTATTGGGATTCCTGACACCAAGGGGGTTGATGGCTGAAGAGAAGGGAAAGGTGGCGGTATTGCCCTTTAGGGTTCATGCCTCCAAGGTCCTGGATCATCTTCGAACCGGCTTGCAAGAAATGCTGACCCTCCGCCTGGGGAAACTGGGTTTTGAAATGATCAGCCCGAAGGTCATCAACAAGCATCCCGGGGCATTTCTGCCTGTCCCTGAAATAGAGGATCTTTTGAGATTGGGAAAAGAGCTTGAAACCGACTGGGTAATTTCCGGAAGCCTGACCCAGATCGGAGATAAGGCCAGTCTTGATCTAAAGATGGTTGATGTGTCAGGAAGCAGACCACCTTTTTTTATGTTCACGGTAGCGGAAGATATTGACCTGCTGGCCGATGCGGTCAAGCGAGTTGCTGTAAGCATCGATCATAAGATTACTGGAGTGGTCCAGATAGACTCACTTCAAGTGAGAGGCAGCCACCGCGTAGAGAAAGATGCCATCCTGGCCGTGGTAAGGTCCAAGGTCGGGGACAAGCTTGACTTTGGTACGCTCGATAAGGACCTTAGAGATATCTATAAGATGGGTTTCTTTAAGGATGTCAAGATGGAGACCGAAGACGGTCCGAAAGGGAAGATCGTCACCTTTATCGTAACTGAGAAACCCTCCATAGGGAAAATTGTATTTAAGGGAAATAAAGAGATGGATGGTGATGACCTCAAAAAGGAAGTGGGGATAAGTCTCTACTCCATCCTTGACAACAATGATATAAGACAAAGCATAAACAGGCTGAAAGAGTTCTACCGGCAAAAGGGATATTATAACGTAGAAATAAAAGAAAAAACCGAACCCCTCCCCGATAACCAGGTGAAGTTGGAATATGACATTGATGAACATGAAAAAATATACATAAAGAAAATCCAATTCGTTGGAAATACTGATTTCGATACCGATGAACTCAAAGGCGTGATGGAGACAAGGGAAAAGTGGTTTCTTTCATGGATCACCGGGAGGGGGCTTCTGAATAAAAAGATGCTGGAGTTTGATGCCCACAAGCTGACCTCTTTCTACCACAATCACGGCTTCATCAAGGCGAAGGTAGGTGAACCAAAGGTAACCTATGACAAAAAGCTGGACGGTTTGGTGGTAACCATAGAGATCGACGAGGGGCCCAAGTACGGGATCGGTAAGGTGGCTGTCGAAGGGGACATGATAGAACCTGCTGATGAACTCCTGAAAAAAGTCCAGATCGGAAAGCAAAAGGTCTTTAACCGGCAGATCGTGCGGAGAGATGTCTCGGCCCTCAGGGAAGTTTACACGGATAAGGGTTATGCCTTTGCAGAAGTGACGCCCATAATCAGGGAGGGGAAGGAGACCCAACTGGCCGACGTCACCTACAAGATCTCCAAAGGGAAAAAGGTCCGCTTTGAAAGGATAAATATTACAGGCAACACGAGGACAAGGGATAAGGTTATCCGGCGTCAATTGAAGGTAATTGAGGGCGAGGATTTCAGCGGAAAGGGCCTGGAACAAAGCACGGCGAATCTCAATCGTCTGGGTTTTTTCGAAGATGTGGAGATCAAGACAAAGAAGGGAAGCAGCGATGACAAGATGATCCTGGATGTTAACGTGAAAGAGAAGGCCACGCGTACATTCAGTGTTGGTGCAGGGTATAGTTCGGCCTATTCGGCCTTTGTCATGTTCCAACTAGCCGATGATAACTTCTTGGGGTACGGACAAAAGCTGCAGGGGACCGCCAGGATTGGCCTTACTGCAAGTGAGTTTGATATAAAATTTGTTGAGCCATGGCTTTTTGATAGGCCCCTTTCCCTGGGCCTTGATGCCTACAAATGGAGCCAGGAGTATACCGATTACTCTCGAGCCAGTCTTGGCGGAGCTGTCAACCTCGGATCTCCTTTGGGCATCGATGCCTATACCAGGGGTTCGGCGTTGTATGATTATGACGATGCAAACATCTCTGACGTCGCACCGTATGCATCCCAGTCGCTTAAGGATATGATAGGCCGCAACGTGACCAGCAGTATGACTTTCCGTTTAAGACGCGACAGCAGGGACAAGCGCTTCAATACCTCCAAGGGTTCCGTGAACAGTATATCCCTTCAATATGCCGGGGGAATCCTGCAAGGGGATGAATATTTCAACAAATACCGGGCTCAATCTGCCTGGTTTTTCCCGTTTTTCTGGGACACGGTCTTCATGGTACGGGGTCAGTGGGGCTATGTCCAAAAGCGGTCCGGCGGGAAATTATCCGTCTTTCAAAAATTCTTCCTGGGTGGCATCAATTCTGTCCGCGGCTTTGATTATCAGAGCATTTCACCCATCGATGAAAAGACCGGTGATAGGGTAGGCGGTGAAATTATGATGGCCTACACCGGTGAATTCAGTTTTCCCCTGCTCAGGGAACAGGGCTTGGTGGGACTTGTATTTTTTGATGCCGGTAATGTATGGGCACAGAACCCCCCCCCCGGCA
>JABMQV010000462.1 GCA_013203065.1 Desulfobacteraceae bacterium
CGTGCTTTTCGCTAACATCTCGTGCATCTACCATTGCCACTACCTCGCTGAGCACGCGTGCAGCGTGGGGCACGCCTCCCAGGGGAGCCTGGGTAACCAGAAAATGCACTCGATGCTCGATTCCTATCTCTGGCAGTGCACGCGCCGGCGGTTGATGCATCCGGAGCTCTTCCTCATGAGTCGTTGGATCCGGCCGGAAGATCTGCACGTGTACGAGGCCCTGGGTATCGAGGAGTTCAAGATCATCGATCGCTCCCGTTCGACGGCATGGCTGCTGCGCGCCACCAAGGCGTACGCTTCCCGGAGTTATGACGGCAACCTACTCGATATCGTTTCCCTCGAGCTGTTGGGAGATCCATACGGGTTTCACTCGAGCATCGAGGAGCAGAGCCGCAAGCGCCTACTCCAAGTGGACACGCGTGAGCGGCGCCTGACATTGCGCATGTTCAGTCTGCGGCAGCGCCTGCTGGCGCTAAAGGTCACCATCGACAACGCGGCGCTGTCGGGCTTTATCGAGGGCTTCCGGGAGATCCGGTGTGCGGAAACCTTTTGCGACGACTGCCGCTATTGCCGTTCCTACGCCGAGCGGGCGGTGTGCTACGACCGCGACGAGGCCGTACGTCTCGTCGCAGACATGGGGGAACTGATCGATGAGTTCATGACCGCGAAGTGGTAACTTCGCGGTCGACCGGGGGCGCAACGCAAGACTGCAAGACGATCGCGAGTTGGGCGTGTGGCGCCGATTACCTCCGGACAACATTCGAATATGGAAATTCTTCTGAATGTTGCGGGAATTCCATGTTCTGCCATGTTACCATTGACCAAATACCGGAAATCCATGAACTCCACGACCTTTACCTCGATATTCTTCGGTTTCTGCTTGAAAGGAAAGAAAGGACACCCTCACGAAATCTGACCTCCTGAAAAGGATAAAAAATTAAAACCATCATTGACACTGTTGGCAGTAAATTCGGATGCACGCGGGAGATGATTCTTGAGAAAGGGGAGGAAAGGTTGACCGACATTAATCTTGAATATTTGCGTGAAGCCATAGACGGTATCGACAATCAGATACTGAAGTTGCTCAACGAACGAATGGAGTTTGTTCAGCAAGTGGGCAAACTCAAGCAAAAAACCGGAGGGGCCGTCTATCGACCTGATCGGGAGCGAGCGATTTTATATAGACTGAAGTCCATCAATAAAGGGCCGTTGAAAGATTCTGCCATCGACACAATCTTTTTGGAGGTCTTTGCGGTGTCAAGGGATCTCCAGTAGCTTGAGCGCATAGCCTATTTAGGTCCGAAAGGAAATTTCGCCCATGAGGCCGCGCAAAGTCGTTTCGAAGACCATGGCCTGAAAATCGACTGTTCTTAATGCGGATTTACGATGTCTGGTGTAGGATTTATCAATGCCTTTTCAAAGATGGGACGCGAAATATGTTGTTCAAAATATCAAGCACTCCATAAAAATAGAGCTTAAATTATTTCCATTCTTTGAATATTGGCGCCAAGGGATGTAAAGGTCTCATAAAAGTTGGGGAAAGAAACTTTTACGTATTCAGCGTCGTCGATAATGGTCTCCCCTTTGGCGATCATAGCTGCAACAGCCGTGGCCATAACGATACGGTGGTCGTGGCGGCCATCTATATGTGTTCCCGTCAAATTTGATTGATAGATGGTCAGGCTATCGGGGGTTTCTTCAAAGCGCCCTCCCATCTTGGATAGTTCTTCCATGATGGACTTTGTTCGATCAGTCTCTTTAAGGCGGCTTGCTTCCACGTTTTTGAGTACAGTCTTGCCTCTTGCTTTGCAGCCCAGCACAGCTAATGCGGGTACTGCGTCCGGAGTGCCCGAGCAGTTTATCTCTATTCCATTGAGCTCGCTGCCACCCTCAATAACTACCGTTTTTCCATCGTCACAGAAAGTCACATTACCCCCCATATCTTTTATTATGTGGGGATACATCCGTTCGCCGGCGTAATCGCCAGGGTCCATTCCTATGAAGGTTACCTTCGAGTCGGTTATGGCTGCTGCAACCATCGGATACCCCGAACTCCCCCAGTCTGCTGGAATTTCGGTTTCAAAACTCTTGTACTTTTGGCCTCCTGGAATTGTGAACTCGTCGTAGTCCCTATGAGTAATAGTTCCCCCGGCTATCTTCATCCAGCCCATCGTCATATCAACGTAAGGGCGTTCCATAAGGTTGTCTTCCATTATAGTAACTCCTTCCGTGCTGAGAGCACCAGCGATCAAAAGCGGGCTAAGCCATTGGGAGTTAACACCCGGGAGTTTGGTCTTGCCGCCTTTGATAGGACCTCTGATTACCAGTGGAGCGCTTCCAGAGTCACGAGTGGAGAAAACCTGTGCCCCCAAATCGTTTAAGGCGTCAATAAGGGGCTGTGCGGGCCTCCTGCATATTTGGTAATCCCCTGAGATTACCGAAAAACCTTCTATTAAGGAACTTATTGCGCAAAGTAAATAGAATCCGGTGCCGGAGTTGCCGGCGTCTAAAACGCAACTCGGTACCTTGGGCTGGTTGGCTACCCCTTCGAAGACCCACTCATCGTGTTGTGAGGTGTCAATTTTAGCTCCCAAAGCACGCATCATTTCTACGATTGAGAAACTATCTACACCAGGAAGAGGATTCCTCACCCTGGAAAGTCCTTCAGCAAGGGAGGCCAGCACGATGGCGCGTGCTGACGCAGACTTGTTGCCGGGGATTCTAGTGGTTCCCTGAAGAGAAGTTTTTTTCACAATAAATTTCATGCTTGATCTCCTTTATATTTTTACTTTTTCCACGGGATGCAAAGTCGTTCCAGTTTATCAATGAACCAGGAAAAGATCAGCCCAAGCATTGACAGGATGGAAATACCAAACATGAGCTTTGTGGTCTGCATCAAGTCAGCTGAGGTCAGGATCAAAAATCCAATGCCCGCATCTGCTGCGATCATCTCTGCCGCTACCACTAACAGCAATGCGATCCCAATGCCCAACTTCAGCCCTGCGAAAATCATGGGCAAGGCGCTGGGTAAAATGACTTTTCGGATGATCCGTTGAGGGTTGGAGCCTAAAGAGATGGCCGCCTTTATGAGCACGGGATCAGCGTTTCGTACCCCCGTATAGACATTGATCACCATGGGGAAAAAGACGCCCAATCCGATCACTGTGATCTTTGAATACTCACCGATCCCGAGCCACAGGATCAGCAGGGGCAGGATTGCGATCTTGGGTATGGGATAGGTTGAGGCAATGATAGGGTTCCCGATACTCTCGGCAACGGAAAAAAACCCCAAGAGAATGCCCACGAAGGTGCCGATGATCACCGCGCAGGAAAAGCCCCAAAAGATGCGCCATAGGCTGGCGCCAATGTGATGGAAAATCTCCCCGCTCAATACCATCTTATAGCCCGTGGCCAGGATAGCGCTGGGAGCAGGCAGGAAAAGGGGTGATACAAGACCCATCTGCGCGATCAGCTCCCACACGCCAAACAAACCAAGAATGAAGATGAAGCTGATCAGGCGGTGCTCCCGCCGTATCATAAATGCCGTTTTGTCCTGCACTACGGTATCAGCGAGGGGCTGGCGATCTCTGCTCATGGGTTCTCCTCTGTCAGGGCCTCCATGGCCTGGTCGCGAATGTGTTGCCAGATCTGATCCACATAGGACAGAAATCTCGATTCCAGCACAATGTGTTCCTGGCGCGGCCTGGGCAGATCAATGGGGATTATTGTCTCCACGCGGCCGGGCCTGCGGGACAGAACCGCCACACGATCGCCCAAAAATACCGCCTCCTGAATGTTGTGCGTGATGTATAGGACGCTTTTCCGGGTTTTCTCGTAGATTTGCGACAGTTCGCCCTGCATAATGGTGCGCGTCTGAGCATCCAGGGCGCTGAACGGCTCGTCCATGAGCAGTAGCCACGGATCGTTTGCCAGGGCCCGTGCGATGGAAACCCTTTGCTTCATCCCTCCGGAGAGCTGGTGAGGGTATTTTTTTTCAAACCCGGATAAACCCACCAAATCAATATAGTACCTGGCAATTTTTTGTCTCTCTTTGCGCGGCAGGCCGCGCTCCTCCGGGCCATAGACCACGTTTCGCTCCACGGTCCGCCACGGAAAGAGGGCGAATTCCTGAAAGACCACCGCCGTATGGGGCCGTGACTCATCCGGTATGCCCTCAAATACCACCTTCCCGGATGTGGCAGGAAGGAGACCGGCCACAATGTTGAGCAGCGTGGATTTACCGCACCCCGAAGGCCCTACAACCACCAGAAATTCAGTTTCTTCATTGCTCAGGTTGATGTCCCTGAGGGCCTCAGTGTGCCCGCCGGTCCCATCCACAAAGGTTTTGCTGATGTTTTCAATTACAACGCGCATGCTTGCCCGTTTGATCCCCTTTTAGGGCTTCAACCCCAGGTCTTTCATGGCCTGCTCCCAGATGGAGAGGTCTACAATTTTTTTGGCATCCAATCGTTTACCGACCAAACCGTGATCGTAATACCAGTCGATCTGGTGCTGGATATCCTCATCATAAAGGCGGCCGTTTCGATCATTGTAATTAAGCCCCATGGCAATGAGCTTGGGTTTGCGGCCCGTGTACTTGGAGATGATCTGCATAACCTCGTCAAAGTGGGGGCCCTTGACCGTCTTGCCATCTTTCTTGCTCAAACAGTTATCATAATAGAACCGGCACGCCTTAATATAGGCCCGCATGAAGCCCACAGACGTCGCCCTGTCCTCCATCATCTTATCACCGAAAAAAATGACCGCTATCTGATAAGTGAGATAGTCACTCACCCACAGCATACGGTGTCCCATCTTTTTGGCCTCCATCACCGAGCAGAAGGGCTGGACCATGAAAGCCGTCTCGATCTGGTCCGATGCCACCGTATCCATCATGCTTTTAACGCCCCCCAGCGGGGTGACCTTCACGTCTTCCAGGGTCATGCCGTTTTTTTCCAACATATTGCCTAACATATAATGAAACGTGGAGCCGATCTGGGTGACACCCACACGATGACCTTTGAGGTCCTTAAGCGTGCGCAGGCCCTTGTCCCATGCCTTTTTGCTGACCATGATACCGCAGAGTTGATAGCCCTCCCACTCACGGCCTTTGTCCGCAACGATCTTCATCTTAAAACCCCCGGCAATGGCGTTATAAAGGCCGGCAGTGATCCCCGTTGCACCCACAACGATATCCCCGGAGGCCATAGCAACGGCCACGGGTTGCGCCGACCTGAAAAAGACCTGCTCGATATCCAAACCCTGTTCCTTGAAGAATCCTTTCTCTACCGCAATAAAGATGGGCGCGGACGAGGTCAGTTTGAGTACCCCAACCTTAACTTTGGTTGCGGCCTGGGCCGTCGACAACATGAGCAACAATGCAACTACCACAACTCCAAACAAAACATCTTTTTTTCTCATGATAACCCTCCCTTTTACAAATTACCACCTATGGTATCCGTCCGAAAATAATGTACTAAAAGGATTGAAGAGATCTACGCCTATAATCTAAAATGATACCACCTCCTTCCAAAAACAGGTTTTCTCTGTTCGATTTATCCCAGCATGAGTAACTTCACTATTCGATGGTCATGCTGACTATCAATGAGTGCGCCTGTCAGGTCATTTTCACAAAATGATCACGCTGGAAAATAATTACCTAGTGCCCATCCAGAAAGCGTAACGGTCTGAAAATAGGGCAAAAAATGCTCAAAAAAATACACGATCAACTGCCCTTGATGGATACTCAGGTCAATCATCCCCGCGCTAGGGAATTTGAAGGCATCGGCCGGATTCTCGATGCCAACCCTATCATTTGTGAAATGGTATTGCAAGATCTTACCAAGGGGGTGAACAAATGCGAAACCGGCGCCACGGGCATGACAGCCGATCAGGTATTGCGTGCCGCCATTGTCAAGCAAACAGAGATGATCAGCTATAAAAATCTGGCTTTCCATATTATTGATTCTCGTTGCTACAGCCGCTTCTGCCGCATTGGTTTTACGCATAAA
>JABMQV010000463.1 GCA_013203065.1 Desulfobacteraceae bacterium
AATGCTCATCTGCCCGCCTCTTGTTTCTTACAGCCATCATGGTATAAAGCACATCAATGACAGAGAGGTGCTCGATCCTTGAGGCCAGAACATCGTTGCGGAATCGGGTGTCCTTGGATCTCGCAATCAGTTTAATATCCACCATTTTTGCAAAGTATGAACGCGGGTTGTTGGTCACCCCGATGGTTGTGACTCCCAGGTTTTTCCCGATTTTGATTACATCGATGAGATCACGGGTGTCGCCTGAGCGGGAAAAACCCAGAAGAACGTCTTTAGGGGTCATCAATGAAGCCTTAATGGCTTGAAGATGGACATCGATCACATATTGTGCGTCTATGCCAAAAAAGGCAAGCTTTTCCGCGGCGAATATGGCTGTTGACCGTGAAATCGACAGAGCCATCGCGAGCACCTTTCGAGCATTTTTCAGGGCCGTGCAAGCTTTTTCCAGCTCGTCATAATCCAATACCTTCAGCGTATCCTCGAGGGTTTCGATGGTGATGCTAAAGACCTTGCTCGCAATGGCCTTGGCATCGTCTGTTTTCCTGATCGGCTCGTAGGGTTTGGTGATATGGGTGACGCTCTGGCGGGCAAGGGCCAGCTTGAAATCACGAAATCCGCCATAATCAAGGGTGCGGCATAATTTAAAGATCGTGGTCTCACTCACACCGCTTAGCGAGGCCACATCAGAAATGGTCATGTCCAGAACACGTTCCCCGTTGGCCAGGATGAACTCCGCGGCCTTCCTTTCAGCCGTATTCAGGGAGCGACAAACGGATTCTAGCTTTATGAGACAATCGGGCCTTGCCATTGCCATCCTATTCCTGGGGTTTTTTTGAACTCGATTTCTCTGATGAACATATGGCGGATCTATTTAACCGGCAAACATCATCCTGCCCGTCATGGAGAGCAGAATGACCGCATAGGGTGTTGGGAAATCCGGCTAACGGTATAACCCCTATCCGTGCGCCGCGTTCCGGTGACAAGAGGCGTTCGAGGTCTGGGTCCCTCCGTCTTTGTTTCCGGCCGCCCATATTATACCCGTAAACGCTGGGTTGATGAAGAACTCGTTTTCCGAAGATCGAGGGGGGTCCCAGCAAGTTACGCCCCTTTATTGTGAAAAATTGATGGCGGCGAATTGAGAAATCTGAGCTGGAGTCTTAGACAAATTATTCAGGGCGAATTTCCTGTTTCAGGGTTGAAGGTGTTCATCTACTTGAACTTTCTAACCGGATAGTAAAAAAATTTTTTTTTGTCAAGGGAAAAAATAAAAAAATAGGGAACTTGGTCTGGCTCTAGTGGCTTCTGCAATCCATGCCGCCATCATCAAAGAGACATGTTGCTCGGTTGGGCTTTGATTCTGGGACGGGGGGATGGGAGAAGGCCTTTTCCAGGCCATACTGGACCACCCCGAGCGGCTATGGCTCGGCAAAGCCGATACCTCAAGGAACCTTGAGTCCCTTGCGACAAAAAATGGCCGAATAAACCTTGATGTCCCCCTGATGGGGGGTGGATGAAGAAGATAGATCCCGGTACTGAATTGGAAAAGTTGAAAAGGAATGATGAATATCCGTTTATCTTGTCAGCGGGCCGCCACCTGGATGACAATGCAAATACCAGCATGCGGGATCCGGAATGGCATAGAGGGAGAAGGGCCTGTACGCTCGCCATGCACCCGCAAAACGCTGACAGACTGTCCCTGAATGACGACCAGATGGTCAGGGTTGTCACGGAAACAGGTGAAATATCTATAGAGGCAGAAATAACGAACACCGCCCGTCCAGGTCATGTTGTCATCCCTCACGGTTTTGGCCCGGTCCGCCAAGGAAAGATCTTTGGGGCCAATGTAAATCGCTTGACGAAAAATACCACCGCGACCGGACTGCGGGTACCCCCTTGCATCGCTATGTTTCCTGCCGGATAACGCCCATGGCGGCAAATGGTCCGTCCATGTAACCGTTGACTTTTTCCCAAAGACCATGTCATCTTACCCGAAGAAATGGTCGCTTCTCAAAACCATGGGGCTTTGAATGGCTCCTTGTGTGGGAGTTAAGACCTGGTTTTGCCCGTGCCAATAATTTAGCGACTCTGCGATCCCAGTATGAAAGTGTCCATTCATTCACCTCTAACC
>JABMQV010000464.1 GCA_013203065.1 Desulfobacteraceae bacterium
ATGAGTTCAACGCCTCTCAAGGAAAATAGATCGGAGAGGGGATTGGCTCGGATTGTGACAAATGACTCCAGCGCATGGGAAAAGGCGTCAATACCACTCTCGGCAGTGACCCGCGGGGGGAGGCTCAAGGTCAAGGAGGGATCGATAATGGCCATGTCTGCAAAGGTATGTGGGCTGTAAGACGTTATTTTATCGCCGCTCTCATCGTCGTAGAGCACGAACGTGTGGCTCAATTCGCTACCCGTTCCCGCTGTGGTGGGGATAAAGATTTTGGGGAGCCCAGGCTTTTTCACCTGGTTGATGCCAAGATTTTCCCGAATATCCCCCTGATAGGGAATCATGAAGGATATAGCCTTGGCGGTATCAATTGAACTGCCTCCCCCCAGGCCCACGACCAGATCCGCGCCTCCTTGGCGCGCCAATTCGACTCCCCGCATCACCACGCTTATGGGCGAGTCCGGAACCACTTGATCGAAGACCTGGACCTTGAAGCCCTCAGCTTCCAAGGAACCCATGACACCCTTGACCAACCCGGCCTTTGCAACACCCTTGTCAGTAACCAGGAAAGCCTTTTCACCGACAAAGGCTGCTCTTGCCTCATTACCGATTTTGGCTGCTGCACCATTGCCGAAAATAATTTTGCGCGGAAGTTGAAACATAAAAATGTCAGTCATTTTGAAGAAGTCTTCCATGGAGCACCTCCATTTCCAAGCCTTCCAGCCATTTAGTACTTATAACCAGCAATTGTTAATCCAAATCATGAGGGGATTTCTTTGATGTCAAACAACGACTGGTCGTGCTGTGGTATGAGTATGTCCGCCATGCTTTTCAGGCGCAGGGTACGGTTGTATGCGTCGTATAAATCAATGAAGTTGCCGGGAGGGACGATCTTCCAGTAATGACGCTTCTGAGGCAAAGTTTCAGGAGGCGGCGCCTGAGCAAATTCGAGCTCTGCCTTCTGTACAACGACTCTGGCATTCTTGCACCGGTGCGTGTTAGCGATATCCGGATCGCTTGCGGTTTTGTCTTTATACGGGATCAGAAATCTTTGCCTAACTTATCCTTGGAGATCCAAAAATCATTGGGGTAAGGATACCATACACTTCTATATCCAGGAGCATTGGCGTCAATTTCCACATCAATTACAAATGGAGCATTGGCCTCCAGCGCCTGATGAATTGCAGGTGATAGCTCCTCCGGGGCATTCACCTTTTTGGCCTGCGCACCCATGGCTTCAGCAATTGTCATCAGGTTGGGCCCCCATGGTTCGCCGGTAGACTCCTTGGCGTAATCAGTATAGGCCCTCCTCCCATAAAGCCTTTCCATGAGTTCCCCTTCAATCTGAAGAGACTTATTGTTCAGCACAATGGCAATGACCGGGATATCCTGCTCAAATGCCGTTGCCAGAGAAGCGGATGAAAACAAATATGAACCGTCCCCGATCAAGGCGATGGCCGGGTGTTCGGGTCTCGCCACCTTCGCGCCAAGCGCGCTTGGAAGGCTCCATCCCATGCAATGGAAGAAACCGCAATGATAAAAGCTTGGCGTTATGGCCTTATAAAAAGCCGGTGAAAAGGAAAGCAAGTGACCGGTGTCCACAAACACGGAACTCCCCGGGCTGACCTTATTGACCACCCGGCTGATCTCATGACAAAGGAAGCCATAGGTAAGGGGTCCCTGCTCACACTTTCTCAAAGCATCAACGCTCATTTCCCATTCGTCTCTCCATGTGTTCAGCTGGCTTCTCCATGAAGCCCATCGGTCCTTCACATCCAGAGACCTGAGTTCCTCTATCAAATAATTCAGGGCAAGTTTCGCATCCGAGATAACGCCGACTTCCGTAGGATAGACCCGGGCAATCTCAGAGGCGTCTATGTCGATGTGTATAAGTCTCGTTTTTGAAGGTATATTAAAGAGCGTCCATCCGCCCGTGTCCACATCACTAAAATGGGTACCGATAGAGATCAGGAGGTCGCATTCGCTGGCAGCGCGGTTGGCGTGTCCCGTGCCTGATCTGCCGGCAGCACCCAAGCAGAGGGGCTTGTCTTCCGGATAAGCCCCTTTCCCCATGGTTGTGGTTGCAATGGGAATGCCCCATGTCTCTACCAACAGCGCCAGTTCCTTGAAGGCGTCGGCATGGTATATCCCACCACTCACAAAGAGTAAGGGTCGCTCTGATTTGGAGATGAGTTTGGCAGCCTCCTTGATTGCGCCCACATCCGGACCTGGCGGGTGCACATTTACAAACTGCTTTGCAGAGGATATGATGTCTGATTCAACAGTGGAATGCTGAATATCGAAAGGGACCTGCAACACCACTGGACCCGGCCTTCCCGTGACGGCCGTCTTGTAGGCTCTCAGAAGCATCTCTACTGCCGTATCGGGCCTGCTAATCATCACTGCCTTCTTTGTGTAGGTCTTTACACTTTGTATCCATTCGTCTGGGGCATACCTGTAAAACTCTTCAATGCCTCCTCTATCTTGCCAATGGGTTGATCCCCCGCCAGCCAGGACCAAAAGCGCAGAGGATTCGAAAAACGCATTCGCCAGTGCAGCACCGATATTCATGTTTCCAGGTCCGACGGAAGTGCTGACGATAGGGAGAGCACCTTTCTTTCTCGCTCGATAATATCCATCTGCCATGTGGACCGCCTGATTTTCCCCACGGCAGGCAAACCCCTTAATCTTGCTTTCATACTTTATTGAATCAAGGAATGCCCAGTTTCC
>JABMQV010000465.1 GCA_013203065.1 Desulfobacteraceae bacterium
AATAGTACCACTATTTCTGTGGTTTTGCTCAATCGGCGCAGCTAAATTTGACCCAAATCTGGGCACCAATTCTGCGAAGTTATTCTTGCGCAAGCCCTAAGTGAGAAAAGCATAAAATATAGGATGTCCTGCTTTACAAGAAGTTGTGATATCCTCAATTTAGCTATATCGAGTGAACCTGGAAGATCTAATTCCTTGTCTCAATGTGGGATGTCGTCAGATTCGCTATTGACTTCAGCCTTAAAGCGATCTATTCGTCTACTCTACTCACATAATTGACAAGCATTTATACACGGTTGTCTATGTCGCTATGTCGTTATCCATATTGGATTGAAGAGAGGGAGGTGCCACAATGAAAATCGTCAGGTTCAGAACTGGAGGTCGGGCGCGATATGGCATCGCGAAAGGTGATGAGATCACCGAGACAAGGGGAAGCCCTTTCAGAGGACAGCCGCGGATGACCGGCCCGATCCATCGATTGTGTGATGTGAGACTCCTGCCGGTTACGGCGCCGGTACAAATCTTTGGCGGCGTGGGAGTCAACTACCGTGACCATACGGTCCAGGCGGAGGAGACAACCGCCAGCAAAATAGGAGAGATGGGTATCCAGCCCTTTCATAAGAGCAACGCAAGTCTCGCAGGCTGCGGGTGGCCTATCATCTTGACGCCGGAAGCCGCAGAGGTGCACTACGAAGGCGAACTGGTCATTGTGATGGGCCGCAAAGCGCGACACGTAAGTCAAGAGGACGCCCTGGACCATGTCCTGGGTTATACCTGTGGCAACGACGTCAGCGAGAAGGGGGGGTGGGAAAAGGACTTCTCCTTTTGGCGGTGCAAGAGTCTACCCAGTTGGGGTCCGGTGGGCCCATGGATAGCCACCGAGGTAGATCCTCACAATCTGGATGTGACGGTCAGGTTAAACGGTCGAGTGGAGCACCGTTTTAACACTCGAAACATGATCCATGATGTGGCCATGATTGTGAGTTATATCAGCGAGTACGCCACACTTTTCCCGGGTGACCTCGTCTTCACCGGAACGTCAGGCACCACGCGGCCACTCAAGCCCGGTGATGTGGTGGAGGTGGAGATATCCGGCATCGGGACTCTGGAGAATCCGGTTGTGATGGAGAAGTAGGACCGGCGGAGCCTGTTAGGTTCACATCCCAATCCGCGGGATGGCTTAATGAGATTATAAAGGGGGTATGGTGATGGAAGAACATACGGGAAGACAGTACGTGGTATCTGCCCTGAAGCGACAATATTCGGACCGGATCCCAACCACGGTCCTGATAGGGCCTTACTGTTCAAAGATGACCGATTATACGGTGAAGGAGATCCTGACGGATGCAAAGAAGAGCGCTGAAGCCCACCTGGCCTTCTACGAGCGATTTCGGCCCGATAGCCTTATTATATATAATGATATCTACCTGGAGGCAGAGGCCGTCGGGTGTGAGCTTGACTTTCCCGAAGACAATATCTCTCACCCCAAGGCGCCCCTATTACAAGACAAGTCGCAACTGGCTGGTCTTAAGGTCCCGGATCCGAAAAAGGACGGTCGATTACCCTATTTTTTTGAGGTGCTTGAAAGGGTTTCCTCGCAGGTGAGGAAGACCGCTACCGTGGGATTGGGGCATTCGGGCCCCTGGAACCTTGCCATTCATCTCAGGGGTGCCGAACAGCTTCTTTTCGAAAGTGTCACGGAGCCCGAATTTGTCCACGAACTCATGAAATTCACCACCGAGGTGGTTCGTACCGTTGGTGATGCCTTGATTGAGTCTGGATTTGCCCCTTCTTTAGGGGAAGCCGCAGCCTCCTGCAGCCTGATCTCACCCCAGATTTACCAGGATTTCATAAAACCCTACCATGAGGATCTCTGTCAGTATTTCAGATCAAAAAAGGCCCCCATGGCGCTCCATATATGCGGATTTGTTGACCCCATCATGGAGGATGTTCTTGAAACCGGCGTGGGTTTTATCAGTCTGGATGCCCCGTCCTCGTTAGAAAAACTCGTGGATCATTCCAATGGCAGGGTGTTGATCATGGGAAATGTGCCCACATCCCTGTTTGCAAAAGGCACCCGGGACGAAATGGAGGAGGCCATCGACAGTTGCATTGAGACTGCCGCCGAAGGGAGCGGATATATCCTTTCTTCGGGCTGTGAGATTCCCCTCAATTCCACCAAAGACAGGGTCGAGCATTTCTTCAATTATGGCCACCAGGCCAGCCAGGAGTTCATAAAGCGGTTGAGGGATCGGAGGCCGAAACTCTTCGAAGGTTCCGGCTGATCGCCAGGTTGTTTGTTTCTGTTGTATCTGGCGCCTATAGACCCTCACGGCTGTTTAGCCCCAAAATGGAAGCGGCGTTATTGCCAAGAATTGCCGCCACTTCCTCTTCCGTAAAGCTTATCCCTTCCGGGGCCTTGAGGGGGAGTTCCTTGATCAATTTCACCCAGTTCTTGGTGGGCTCAACTGTGTTGAGGATAGGATTATCCGTGCCGAAGAGGACCTTGGAAGCCCCCACATAGTCAAGGATATCGCGTAATTCACGGCAGAAAAGCTCATAGTGGCCAAAGGCATAAACATCCCACATGGCCAGATCACCATAAAGATTGGGTTGATGGGCGGCAAGGTTTGCCCAGGGGCGCCAGTTTATGAATCCCATATGAGCGGCAATCACCTTGAGTTCCGGGAAGTCCACCGCCAGATCGGCCAGCAGCGAGGGTTCCGCAAATTTACACCGTGACGGGGGCATGAGCGGGCCCGTATGTGTCAAGAGGATACCACTGTATTCAGAGAGTACTTCCAGTAGTCTATAGGAATCGGTCCCACTCGGGTCATACCCATAGTCCGGATGGTATTTTAACCCTCTTACGCCAAACTCCTGGAAGCACTGTCTGAGCATATCCGGAGCCTCGGGACGTCTGGGATCAATCCCGGCCAGGGCCAGAACCCGGTCGGGATATCTTTGGGCGATATCACCGACTATCTTGTTTCCTCGCTGAATCGCCTCTGCTGTCAATCGGCTGTTACCGGCATCGTCCACCATGCAGATCACGGTCAGATCTATCCCCGCCTCCTCCATCGAGGCAATCAGACGTTCACCGGTGGGATCGCCCCATGTCTCGAATGCCTTCTTCTTAATGGCCTCGGGGGTAAGTCCTTTTCCCATTATTTCAGCCGCCCGAATGGCATACCTGGCAGAAAGTGCTACGATCTTTTCTGTAACCCGAGGCATCAAATGATAATGCACGTCTATAACCATTCCGTTCTCCTTTCAGACATCAGATTGAAAGCCCGCTCCATAGGGAAGGCCTGCTTACATTTCATTACGCCTGTTCCCGGGAGCGTGTCAAGGTCCTGGACTGTCATTCTCCAAAAAAAATTGAAGCCTTTTGATTCAGATTTTGGTAAAATGTTGCAGGACAGCATCCTTTCAGATCTCAGTCAACCACCACCCCTAAAAAGGATGGCTTGAATGGTGACCCTAAAAGGTTCTCTGATTATCCCATACTCACCGCAAGGCGCGGCCTCTGGTCCGTTGCAGGCCAAAGCCCCGGAGGGAATCCTGGAATGATGGAAGAATGGGGTTTTTGGAAACGGGGCAAGGTTTGCTGAAAAAAATACTTAGACATGCAAGACATAACTGTCTGACTGTATGGTTTTTTTTATCTCAAAATCAACACTCCATTATTCCACCATTCCATTATTCCAGTTGTGAGGCATAGACAGAGACCTCGATAAAACTCCTTTAATCTCGATATGCTGTGGAAATCCCGAGACGTTTAATCAAAGAGGTTGTCATGAAGGCATCGGTCAAACCAATAATCATTCTGCTCCTCGGCTCATTTTCTTTTATGAGTGGAGTTGCCTGGGCGGATGAACCCACAAACATCGTCTTCCTTACCTGGAAGGCCAGCCAGCCGCAGGTCTGGAAGGGATTGATCCAAAAGTTTCACCGGGAGAACCCGGGGATTCGGGTAAGACTTCAGGTGGGCCCCCACTCCTCCACGGAATATCATGCCATTGTGACCCAGCGCCTCAAAAACAAGGATGTCTCTGTGGATGTCTTTTTCATGGACGTGATCTGGCCGCCCGAGTTTGCCAACGCCGGATGGGTCATGGATCTTACCCACAACTTTACCAGACTAAAGCAGGTCAAGTTTCTGCCAGGGCCGGTTGCAGCAAATACTTACAGGGGAAAGATCTATGGAGTCCCCTGTTATCTTGCGGCCGGGCTCTTTTACTATAGAAACGATCTCCTCAGAAAATACGGTCTTCACCCCCCCCGAACCTGGAATGAAATGCTCTCCCGGGGCTATGTGATCCTAAAGGGGGAAAATGATCCCGGACTCAATATTTATTCGGGTCAGTTCAAGCAGTACGAGGGACTTGTCTGCAACATGATGGAGTTCATATGGTCCAACGGAGGGGCCGTGGTTGATTCCCAAACCGGCAAACCCACCCTGGCCACCCCCCCTGCTGTAGACGCGGTTTCGTTTGTACATGACAAGATCATCGGAAAGGCCGCACCCAGGGGAGTCATCAACTACGAGGAACCGGAATCACTGAACCTCTTCATCCAGGGGAAGGCCGTCTTTCACCGCAATTGGCCGTATGCCTGGTCCATTGCCAACAATCCCAAAAGATCCAGGGTCGCTGGGAAGGTCGGGGTTGGGAGCCTTCCCGCCTTCTCGGGGCACACCTCGGCCTCTGCGCTGGGGGGATGGCAGTTCGGGATAAACCGGTGGTCAAGATATCAGAAGGAGGCCTGGCGATTCGTTCAATTCATGACCTCGCACCAGACCCAGAAGATCCTCGCCTTGGGGGCAGGCCTGGCCCCCACGCGCACCTCGGTCTATCAAGACCCGGAGGTCCAGGAAGGAATGCCCCACCTCAAGGCCTTTCTGCCCGCATTTGAGAGGGCCAGACCCAGACTCCCCTCCCCCGTCTACCCCATGATCAGCCAGGAACTTCAACGCTTTTTCAGCCGTGCCATTACGGGAAAAAAATCAGATGTCCGTACCCTGGCCAAGGCCGCATCCAACAGAATCCAGAGACTCTTAAAATTGGGAGCGATGATTCAACAGTGACTCCAAGGGACCAGAAATTATACCTGCTCTTGCTTGCTCCGGTCCTACTGGTACTCCTGTTGTTTATAGCGGCACCCGTTTGCCAGTCGATCTTCCTCAGCCTCCAGCGAAATATCATCGCCTTACCGCAACTCAAGAATCCGTTTGTGGGTTTGGACAACTTCGCGGAACTCCTCAGAGACCCGGTCGCCCGTCACTCTTTCTTGATCACCGCATTTTTTGTGGCCACCACCACATTCTTTGAGCTCCTGATCGGCCTCCTCATAGCCCTTCTCATCAACCATCGTTTTCCCGGTCGTGGCACGCTCAGGGCTTGTGTGCTGATACCTTGGGCCATCCCCACGGTTGTCTCGGCACAGATGTGGCGATTTCTGTTCAACGATGCCTATGGAATG
>JABMQV010000466.1 GCA_013203065.1 Desulfobacteraceae bacterium
TCCCGTCGGGCATCAAGGTGGATGCGATCATGGGAGTAGGTTATCCTGATGAGACAAAGGCCCCCCATGGCAAAGAGGAACTGCAGTACGATAAGGTACATTATGATACGTACGGAAAAGAGGCATAGAGCTATAGGATTGAAGATTGACTATTGGCGATTGCCTGCCCCGTTGAATGAAGATCCTATTCAACTGGGGTCGATTGAAAAGCGCCTGAAAAGCCAAAGCACATAGTATCCAAATACCAAAACATTATCTCAAGGACTATAGAAGGTACTAAGGAAGATCAGGGATTTTGTAAAGGGAGATAGGAGGTAGAGAAAATGAAGAGGATGTCTATTCTAGGGGCGTTCATGATTCTGATGGCCTCGGCCACCTGGGTGATGGCAGGACCTTTCGGTCCGGGCTGCGGGGGTACCTATGGCGGGGGGATGGGGGCGCAGGCCCTCTCATTCCTGAACCTGACGGCGGATCAGGCCGAAAAGATCCGATCCCTGAGGGAAACCTTTATGAGGGGGATAAAACCGATCCGTCTCCAGATGTTTAACACGAGGGCGGAACTGAGATTGCTTTGGATGCAGACAAACCCTGATTCGGAAAAGATCAAGGCCAAACAAAAGGAAATGGGAGCGATTCAGGGGCAGATCCGCGACAGGATCACTGACCTCCGACTTGCCATCAGAAAAGCGCTGACCTCTGACCAGGTCTCGCAGCTCCTGGCGCGGGGTCTTTGGAGGGGCAGAGGCCCGGGGTGCTGGAGGGGCAGTGGTGACGTTCCGTGTCGGAGCAGAAGGGGGTTTTAGTCCTCCGCTTCGGCTTCGAACGAGAATTCATTCATCTGAGCGGTCTCCATATCCACGTGGATCATGGCGTTTCGAATTGATCTTCCGCGTTCAAGGATGATTTTTACGACCTCCATTGCCTGCAGGGTTGCGATGAGGGAAGGGGTCAATGTGGGGACGCCCAGGACCGATTCGGGGCTTTTTGACTTATCTACAACTGCCCCTTCGTTTCCGTAGAGGTTTTTGAGGCCCGAATCATTGGGGAATATCGTCATCAGTTGCCCCTCAAAACCTGCCAATGCCCCGTGGACCATGGGAATGCCAAGCCCCTTGCTCACATCTTCCAGCAACAAGCGATCCGGCACATTGTCCAGGGCATCAACGATCACATCCGATCCTCCCAGTATCTCAGGGGCATTGGATCGATCCAATGCCAGATGATGGGATATGACATCAACGGCCGGGTTTATAGAAGCCACAGCGGCCACCGCAACCTCTGATTTGGGTTTACCTAAAGCCTCCTGGGTGCACAGGGCCTGTCTGTTGAGATTGCTCTCGTCAAAAAGATCTTTGTCAACCACCACAAGGCGCCCGATCCCGATTCTCGCCAGGAGCAAAATGAGGTTACCCCCCAGTCCGCCTGCGCCCACCACCGACACCTGGGATCGGGCAAGTTTTAATTGCTCCCCCAGCGAAATGATTTCTCTGTTGCGGATATAGCGGTGGGGAGAGATCCCCAGGGAGAGGGCTTCGATATAGACCTCATGCACGCGGCACCCGAAGTTTTCGGCAATTTTCAAGGCCTGACGGTCATCCAGAACCATTATCTCACGCCCGGCAGGGTCCTTTATCTTTCTGGAATTCTTGTTCAGTAAGTCACGCATAAGAATCTGTTCCCCCAAACCTCAGCCCCCCTCTACTTACCCCCCCATTTTTCTCGCGGCGGGCGCGCTCAAGGTTCTCCCTGGCGATACCCAAAAAGACGCGATAGGGCCCCGGGGTCCCTTGGGGAAAAAGGAGAGCCGGTCTCAGGGAAATACAGCGTCATAGATATTCATGACCCGGCCGTTACAAAAGACGGCCTCGATTTTCTCGGGTGGAATCGAGATTACCTGTGCTACGGAATAGGCGGAAAGCCCATTATCAGGATGCCCCTTTCCAGGGTATATGGCATGCCCTGTTCATCCATATAGCGCCGGAGAAACCCAAATACGCGGATCTCGATAAGGCCCTGTCCCTTGGGAGATACCAATTTAGCCCCCTCCCACTGGCGGGAAGAGTCCTACACGTTCGTGTCCTTTCAGGACGAAGTCCATGGACTGACTCCTTCCATCTACCATCACAACCTTGATATGATTTGAGGGTATGTTCAATAGCTTGCAGAGTTGGGCCACTGTGACGGGTTTGTTCAGGTCGAGGTCTATGCCCGTTGACGGGTCATACCCGGGAGGATGCCTACGAAGAGTCGAACTGAGGGGGATTTTTAGCGCCATTTTTCCAATACTCAACTACCAATATGAAACAAAAGGGAATCATTTTCTCAATTAGCCTATCAGTAAAGGCCTGTCCGTGTCAATATCCTTATGTCAAACTTGATCTAGAACCGTGAATCAAGATATTCCCCTTGATGTTGCCCTTCACTTGTGTCAGTATAATTTTAGGCTTTCAGGTAGCACAATTTCTAAAGACAGAGATTTCATCTTCTTCCCCTCTTGTATTGAAGGCCTTTTCCATCTGGGGAGAGCGGGGTAATGGCAACATAATGAACAGGTAAGTTATAATTAGTAATCACGTTTATGAATAAAAAGATTGAGCATTTTGGGAATTCAATTATGCCCTGATCGTTCGTTAGAACGATTGGAGGTCTCCAAAAACAGGTGGAGTTATTTCAAAGTCTCTCACCGGCTTTTTTATGTCAAAAATAATATTGCAAGGTTCGACCTTTTTTTAACCTTATCATAATCATAGAAAATGTAAATTTATCAGAATGAGAAAGTAATTCTTAAATTGAGAGATTTTAGGGTGAATCCTTGTCTGAAATGCCTTTTGGAGGGGAAGATCCAGTACCTGTTTTCACTTTGCTTTCAATAGGTTAAGATTAATCGTTAAATGCAGTTCATTTTTGGCATGCATATTGTGTAGAGGAGGAGTGTTTTCTTGAAGAGGAGGAGTTTAGATCATGAAAGATCAGGAGTGATCTTGATGAAATCTTAACAAGGTCACGGAATGGCAAAGATTTTCGGGAATAAAGTTAACCTTAATCTGGACAAGGAGGTGCAATTATGTTTGCTTTTACGGGAAAGATCTTGAGGGTGAATTTGTCAGAGGGCAGGGTTTCGGTGGAAGATATTCCGGAAGATTGGATGAAGAAGTATTTAGGTGGCATAGGTGTAGGTACCAAGTACCTTTATGATGAGGTACCAAAAGGGATTGATCCGTTGGGCCCGGAAAATAAGTTGTTATTCATGACCGGACCTTTGACCGGTACAATTTCACCGAGTGCCGGAAGGTATGATGTGATAGCAAAGTCTCCCCTGACTGGCATATGGGGACATGCAAACTCAGGAGGTCAGTGGGCAAACCAATGTAAGAGAGCCGGCTTTGATGGTGTTATCTTTGAGGGAATATCGCCAAAGCCCGTTTATCTTAAGATTGAGAACGGGGAGGCGGAACTTAGAGATGCGAGCCATCTCTGGGGGAAGCTTACGCCTGAAACCACCGACCGTATCATTGAAGAATGTGGGAAAGGTTTCAGGGTGGCCTGTATTGGTCCCGCGGGTGAAAAAATGGTGAAATACGCATGCGTGATTAACGAAAAGAGCAGGGCTGCCGGAAGAACCGGAATGGGAGCTGTTATGGGCTCAAAGAAGCTCAAGGCGATAGCCGCGTCCGGTAAAGATGCCCCGAAAATCGCTAAAGAGGCAGAGTTTAAGGAGGTATCCAAAAGACAATATGATTTGTTGAATGAGTCCATGTTGAAGGTCGGTTTTGAGTCCTTTGGCACCAATATGCTTATAGATATAGTCAATGCCAAGGGGGGATTGCCAACTCGAAATTTTCAAACAGGTGTATTCGATCAAATTGAAGAAATAGGTGCTCAGGCGTTGTCGGATAAGGTTCTTGTATCACAGGTTAACTGTTTTGCCTGTCCTATCTCCTGTGGGCGCAAGACGGAGATCAAGAAAGGCCCGTGGAAAGGCGAAAAAGGGGAAGGCCCGGAGTATGAATCGAATGCCCTGTTAGGATCCAACTGTGGTATTGGCGATATGGAAGCAGTTACCAAGGCCAACTTCCTGTGTAATGATTATGGACTCGACACCATATCCACCGGAGGTACGATCGGTTTTGCCATGGAATGCTATGAAAAGGGGATCCTGACCAATGAACAGACCGGCGGCCTTGAGATCAAGTTTGGAGATGCTAATATGCTGGTGGAGCTTACGGAAAAGATAGGAAAGAGAGAAGGCGTTGGTGACTTATTGGCCGAAGGGACAAGGATAATGGCCGAAAAACTGGGGCAAGGATCTATAAATTTTGCCATGCAGGTTAAGGGTCTCGAGCTCCCTGCCTATGATCCGCGAGCCGCCAAGATATGCGGTCTGGGGTATGCGACGGCGATTCGTGGCGGGGACCACATGGCAGGTTACGTGGAGGGGCCCGCATTAATAGATACCCCTTTTCTGGTGATAGATGATAGCAAAATCGAGGACGCATTTGAGGTGAACCCGGCAGAGGCCAAAGTCCTTGTAGATCAAGAGAATGCACTCACGTTTTTTGATCTGGCCGGGGCTTGTAAGTTTATGGGTTTCCTCCTGAAGGCCGAGGAATGGGTAGAGCTGGTAGCCACCTCGACAGGCTGGGATTTTGACGTAAATGATTTTAGAAAAACCGGCGAACGGATCTATAACCTTGTAAGGGCATTCAATATCAGAGAAGGAATAACCCGTGCTGATGATTGTCTCCCCGCGCGTTTTACTGAGGAGCCACTACCGGAAGGGCCCGCTAAAGGTATGGTGCTCTCCCGGGACAAATTAGACTTGTACCTGGACGCTTATTACGATCTTCGGGGGTGGGACAAGGAAACCGGGAAGCCAACCCGTGAAAAACTTACTGAACTGCGCCTGGAAGATCTGATTCCGGATGTATGGGGATAAATAAAGGCCTCATATATCTACTAAGGCACAATCTCCCTCTGCTGGTTCAGGATACACAACATAGAACCAGCAGAGGATAAATGTTAGATAGAATAAGGAAGGAGTGAATATGTCTTACGCGGATAAACCCTGGTTGAAGAGTTACTTCTTGGGCCCTTATAAACTCAAGAAGAGTCTTGCCCCCTATCCGAAAGTTCCGCTATCCGCAGTCCTGGATGATGCGGCTGAAAAATTCCCTGGCCAAACGGCTGTCCTTTTCGAGGAGAGAAAACTCAGCTATAAGGATTTAAAAATCCAGGCAGATAAATTAGCGGCAGCACTGGCCGGGTTTGGTGTTAAGAGGGGAGATCGGGTGCAGATATTCCTGCCCAACTGCACGGAGTTTGTCATAAGCGATTGGGCTATCCTGAAGGCAGGTGCCTGTGTGGTCCCCACCAGTATCATGCGGACCGATAAAGGACTTCTCCATGAATCCGGGAGCTCAAAAAGTAGGGTCACTATTTGCAGGGAAGAACACCTGGAGCGTGTATTGGGAATAAAGGACAAGTGCGATATTGAACATATTATCGTGACCTCCACCGATGGCTACGATGTTAAAGGGTTATCCACAAAGCTTCCAAAAGGCGCCTATGAATTCAGGAAGGTACTAGAGGATAATGAACCGACACCTCCCGCGGTTAAAATCGACCCCACGGAGGATCTGGCCGAACTCGCTTTTACGGGGGGTTCCACTGGTGTTCCCAAGGGAGTTATGATTACCCATTTTAATCGATATACCAATTTCATGCAGAGTATTCCCTGGATGCTGACACCATTGTCCCGGGGAATTATTGGTAAGTCCTCTTTTTTTATCACCACCCCCCTGTTTCACGCATACGGACATTTTATACAACAATTAGCTGCTTACTGGGCCCTTCGGATTATCTTGGTGCCTGATCCGAGAGATAATGAGGGGATCATACAAACCATGAAGAAATACCGTCCTCTTCTGGTTCCCACGGTTCCAACCCAGCTCATGCGGATGGCCAAGGGTAAGGTGGGAAGGATGACCTGCATGCCTATGTCTTGCGCGGCCCCACTTCCTGAAGAGATTTCCGAGGCAATCAAAAAGGAGATCGGCAATCCGGTCTCAGAAGCTTACGGTTTAACCGAGACGGGACCTATGACTCATATCAACGTTTCGGCCTTTTCCAAGATTACCGGTTTCATGAAGCAGGAAAAGCGCGGACTGGGTATTCCTGTACCTGACACGGAGTGTAAGCTGGTAGACCCTGAAACGGGCAAAGAAGTTCCCGTTGGTGAAGTTGGGGAAATCGTTTCCAGGGGTCCGCAGGTAATGAAAGGATTCTGGCCCGAGCTGGGCTCCGGATTAGAGGATGGCTGGCTTCACACCGGGGATCTCGCCCATATGGATGAAGATGGCTATTTTTTCATCCGTGACAGGATCAAGGATATGATTAATATCTCCGGGTTGAAGGTCTATTCCACGTCTGTTGATGAGGCATTATTCAAGCATCCGGGTGTGCTCATGGCCATGGGTATCGGAGTTCCCGATCCAAACATTCCAGGCAGTGAAAGGGTAATGGCCGTAGTGAGGCTGAGGGAGGATTACAAAGGCAAGGTAACGGTAGAAGATATTATTAATACCTGCAAGGAGCATCTCCCGCCTTATGCAGTTCCGAAATACGTTGAATTCAAGGATGATCTGCCTCTGACAGTAACAGAGAAGTTGTTTAAAAAGGAAGTGAGAGATGAGTTGGTTGAGAAGATGAAAGCAAGAGGAGAGCTAAAATAGAGGGCAAAGGAAGAGGAGGTTGTGCCTGATCTGGAACTCCAAGGAGTGTGACTTTACATCTTAAAGGATCATTTTTTCTTCTCGCTGGGGCCGCTCATGGCCCAGTTTTATATTGAAGCCTTCGGATAGTAGGTTGTGTGGCGCCTGGAAGAACGGACATGTCGCGTGTGGAAGGTCGTAGGGCAGGAAGGCTGTTGTGAAGTCGGAAGTGGGAAGGCGGAAATCGGAAGAGAGAATAATGAAAAAGGAAAGTGTGCTGAATGAGTGCCGAAGATAGACTCAGGTACGAGATTAATAAATGCCGTAATTGCGAGGCATGCAAGACTCTGCTGAATTCTTCATGCGTCCTATTCCCGGAAATGTTCAGGCTGGTGGATGAAGAGAGGGAAACGGGAGAGAAGATCAGCACCGATGGACTGAGAAAGCTTGTGAACCTGTGTAATTTTTGTGCAGCCTGCCCCTGCTTGGACATCCGTGTGGCCATAATGGAGGCAAAAACCGAGTATATGGACAGATATGGCCTGGGGTTTAAGATTCGGCTCATAGAGGACGTTGAGCGCATAGGAAAACTGGGTGGCGCGCTTCCCCAACTCACCAATGTCCTGTGCAAAAACAGGGTTGCCAGAAGCTTGATGGAAAAGGGCGTGGGGATTCACATGGATCGTAAAATCCCCAGTTTTCCGAAAGAGAACTTTCCAATATGGATCAAAAGACACAAGACGAATATCGAAGCACGGGGAAGAGATAAGAAAAAAGTGGCTTATTTTGTTGGGTGTAGCGCCAAGTACTTCTTTCCCGAAGTGCCGAAGGCAGTGGTTGAAGTCTTTGAGAGAAACGGCATTGAGGTCTATTATCCGGAACAGCAATGCTGTGGCATGCCTTCCCTTCTCGAGGGAGACAGGAAATTAACACTGGAATTTGCCCGGTTCCAGGTGCCCGGTTTAGCGGAAGCCGTGGAAGAAGGGTATGATATCGTCTGTTCCTGTCCCACGTGTGGATATATGCTGAAGAAAATCTTAAAAGTGGGAGCCTACTATTCCGCAGAATATCGAGACTTGGTAAAATCGAGTGATGGTTTTGTGAAAATTCCAATAGGTGAGAGCCCATTGTCCTCTACATACGGGGGTTTCGTACATTTCCCTGTAGATCTATTTAAAGGAATGTTGAGGGACGAAGGTTACTTCTCTTCCATAAGCCCCAAAAAACGGATAATGGTGGCGGAAAACAGTTATGATGTGGGTGAATATTTAAGAATGTTGCATGAACGGGGTGAACTTGATACGAGGTTTGGGCCTGTCTCTGTAAGGGCGACCTATTACCCCCCATGCCACTTAAGGGAGCAAAGAATAGGAAGAGAGATATTGGTATCGATACCATCTACACCTTTTCATTTTTCCTTCCGCCTGAAGGAGCAAAGAATAGGAAGGCCGTATCAAGATTTATTGGGTTTGATTCCTGGATTGTCTTTAGATACAATCAGCGGAGACTATTGCTGCGGCAATGCAGGCATTATGGGCTTTAAGCAGGAGTTCCATCAGTTGTCCATTAAGATCGCAAGCAGGTTGATAGCAAAAATAAAGAGCATGAACCCAGAAGTGCTTGTAACAGATTGCCTGAGTTGCAGGATACAGTTCAATCAACTCACCCTGTACAAGGTCCTTCATCCCATTCAGATTATCGGGGAATCGTACAGCAATTATCAAGAGCAGTCTGAAAGGAAGGCAGTCTGAAAGCGGACTCAGAGACTCCGCCCCAATCAGAGTATTTGCCCGCCCTGGGGCGACGTGTTTGGAATAGGGCCTTGCCGCTGAAATATTTCAGGACTTGATTCCGATGAACCGGGGCTTCATAAATCAGGCGTGGAATAGGGAGCAATGGACATTGAATTGATGTCTTTCGAGGATTGGCACTTGATAAATATTTCAATTTAGGTTTAAAATGGTCATAGCCACCGAACACTTATTGACGAGAGTAATCGGATCATCAAGCACCTGCGGTTCTCCATCACTGACCGTTGCAACCTGAGATGCGGGTCCTGTATGCCCGAAGAGTGAATCCGTTTTGTACCGCACAGTGAAATACTTTTCTTTGTTTATAAAAGGGTCATTACCGGTCAAAATATTGTGAGTCTAAAAGGAGGTGAGTCATGATCATAGAAGCAAAAATATTCTCCAGCCTCCGTCATTATTTACCAAATTCGCCCAACCATCTGGATGGAGACAAATGGGATATACCGGAAGGAGCAACCGTGGCGCATGCCCTGAAAATGCTAAACATTACTGAAAAAGAGACCAAGATCCTCCTTATCAATGGCCGTCGTGCTGATATGGAGAGTGTCCTGAACAAAGGGGATGTTTTTCATGTTTTTCCCCTAATGGCTGGGGGCTAATTCATGGACGGGCGCGTGATTACCATCCTAGCCCGACTTTCCTAGTTAGCAAAACATATTTCTATTTTGGCCGATTTTTCAACATGTTATATGAGGTTTAACCTTACCCTAAAATACTATTTTCTTCTTTCTTGAGCATCAAAATCGACATCAATTGTTGCTGAACTTCAGAAA
>JABMQV010000467.1 GCA_013203065.1 Desulfobacteraceae bacterium
CCCGATGCGGCAGGGAAGATCCTTGCCGGAAAGGGCAGTGAGATCGTCCCCTGTGAGGAGTGTATGACCTGCTTCGCCGCCCTCGGGCGCGGGGCGCCCTTGGTCTGCAAGGTGAACCGGGACCTCCCCGGCGCATCTCATTCTGCTTAGGAGGGATATCCATGTTTTGGGATGAGAAGATCGAATGTCTTTCCCGGGACGAAATCGTCTCGAAGAAAGAGAAGCGGCTGAGGGAGACCGTACGATATGCTTATGAGAATGTGGCGTTTTACAGGGATCAATTTGATGCTCGTGACATGGCCCCGGAGCAGATTCGGTCCATAGACGATATCTCATTCCTCCCTTTTACAACAAAGCTCGATCTGAGGGATAATTATCCTTACGGGTTTTGTGCGGTACCCTTATCCCGGATTGTCAGGGTTCATGCCTCATCAGGGACCACAGGAAAGCCAACGCCTGTTTTTTTTACAAAAAGTGATATGGAAAACTGGACCATTTCTATGGCCAGAAACTGTTATATGGCTGGCATACGCGAGAATGACGTGTGTCAAATCGCCTTCCGGTATACGCTTTTCACCGGTGCATTCGGTCATCACCTTGGTGCGGATAGGATAGGTGCCACAGTGATCCCGACGAGTTCGGGTCAGACCGATAGGCAGATCATGATGATGCAGGATTTCGGCACCACCGTTATCCATTGCACGCCCTCATATGCCATTACCATGGCGGAGAGGATGAGGGAGATGGGAGTCGATAAAGGCGACCTCCCGTTGCGGCTGGGAATTCATGGTGCAGAGCCCATGTCCGAAGAACTCAGAGGGGAGATAGAGGATAGATTGGGAATCACGGCCCTGCGGGATTACGGTATGACGGAACTGGGGGGGCCGGGGACCTCTATCGAATGTCCAGAAAAAAACGGGTATCACATCAATGAAGACTTTTTTCACCCCGAGATCATCGATCCTGACACATGCAAACCTCTTCCAACCGGCCAAACGGGTGAGCTTGTTTTTACCACCCTCCAAAAAGAGGCCATGCCGCTTATCCGCTACAGGAGCAGAGACATCACCCATCTTGAAACTGAGACCTGTGGTTGCGGGAGGACCCTGATCCGTCACGGCCCCATCATTGGAAGGTCCGATGATATGCTGATTATCGGGGGCGTCAATTTTTTCCCGTCCCAGCTGGAGTGTGTGATGCTGGGTTTCGAGGAAATCGAACCCCATTATGTGATCTACCTGAAGAAAAAGGGGCGGCTGGATCATGTCTCCGTGGCGGTGGAGACGCATCCGGATTTTTGGGCAAACGCTCCCGGGGAGAAAATCGCCGAACTCGTTCAAAAAATTGAAACAAAGGTGAAAAATGATATCGGTTTCAGGATGGAAATAAAAATTGTAGAACCACTCACCATTCCCCGATCAGAGGGCAAGGCCCAGAGGGTTGTTGATGAGAGGTAAGAGCCCAGGCCCTAACGCCTGAGGTCAAAGACGAGCTTTCTCCCTTCTCCCGAGGGGGAAAGTCGCATTTGGAGATGCCCGCCCCAGTGTTCATCATCCGGGTTGGGGAAATCCTCTCGAAAATGTGCCCCCCGGCTCTCTTCTCTTTTGAGGGCTGCCTCAAGAACCAATGTCGCAGTTCGGGCACCATGGCGGAGTTCCAATGCCCGTCCCACATCCGGCGGAATGTCTCCAACAGGAAGTTTCAGGGCCGCCGCACGGATTGCCTCGACCTCCCGTAAGGCCCGGCTGAGGCCCTGTTTGTTTCTGATGATCCCCCCTTCTTCCCACAGGATCTCGCGGAGCCTTCTTCTGAGTTCGCCCAGGTTCGAGACCTTCTTGCCTGTTGGTGATTCAAAAACAGGCGGGGCCAGTTCTCCCAGCAGGAGGTCCTTCCTATGATCAGAGGTCTGTTTCGCCCAAGCTGCAGCGGCAGTACCGGCCCTGGCTCCGAAAACCTGGGTCTCGGTAAGGGCGTTACCTCCTAACCGGTTTGCGCCGTGAACCCCGCCAGCTATTTCACCGGCTGCATACAGACCCGGGAGGGTAGTGGCTCCCTGGGAGTCAATGCACACACCTCCCATAACATGATGTGCCATGGGAGCTACCCGGAGAGGGCGGTTCTTGGCCCCGTAACGGACACCCACGAGTTCCAGCGTAGCAGCAGAAAAGGGGTCTTTACACCATGATTCCTCCGATACATTCCGCAAGTCCAACCAGACTTCATGCTTTTGCCTATAAATCTCCTTGAAGAGCGCTTGAGAGAGCCGGTCGCGTGCCCGCTCGGCGGCCGGGCGCTCTTGGATACCATATTTGCTCAGAATATCTTCCTTCCGGCTGTTAAAAAGACGCCCGAGGTCAGCCAGCCGAGGGGGGATTATCAAACGGGGCACTCCGGGTTCGGCCAGACCCAATGGATAAAATTGGACAAACTCCATATCTTGAAGTTGTGCTCCGGCATTCAGTGCAAGGGCATAGCCATCTCCCAGCATCCTTGGGGGATTGTCATGTCGAAGGTAAAGGGCGCCGGCGCCGCCGGTGGCAAGGATCAGCGCCCCTGCGGTAAACGCTACCCAATTTTCACCGGTACCCGAGTCGGCTACCACCCCCACTCCATCCTCTCGAACCTTTACGTTTGCTACCGTCATCCCGCCCATGAGACCCACCCCCAAATCCCTCGCCTTTGCTAAGAGACAGGTCACGATCTCCTTACCCAAGATCGGGTAGCGACCTTTGGAGAAAAGATAGCCACGGCGCAGTTCCCCCTTTATGCCCCATTCCAAAAGCTCCTTGAGCCGCATGGGGCCCTCTCCAACCAGGGTATCCACAAGTTCTTTTTGATTGATCCCCCGCCCTGCTTGGAGGGTCCGTGCTGCATGGTGTTCAAGAGAGGCACCTTCCTCGGTTCCGGCAAACACGCCCCCGCTAAAAAAAGTGGATGTTGCCTTCCCCGGGCTGCCTTTAGAAATCACACAGACATCCAGTCCCTCTTCCCGTGCTGAGATTGACGCCCTGAGACCTGCGGCGCCACTCCCCACAATCAATACATCGCAAGAGATATGGTTCATAAGATTCCTTTTTCCACAGCCGATGCCCTGACCGGCTTGACCCGTGTTGGAAAGGGGCGGCCGAGCTTTGAGGGGAAGTAGACAAAGGAATCATCTACCCGGGCTTCACCGTGGCGATAATTTCATCAATTGCCGTGATTCCCTGCTCTCGGCAAAATCCCCTTAGTCCCTCTATGATATCCAGGCTGGCCCTGGGATTTACAAAGTTGGCCGTCCCCACCTGGACAGCCCTTGCCCCGGCAATCAGGAATTCGAGGGCATCTTGATAGTCCATGATTCCCCCAATCCCGATCACCGGTATGTTGACGGTTTTGACCACCTGATAGACCATATGGAGGGCCACAGGCCGAATGGCAGGACCGGACAGGCCCCCTGAGATGTTGCCAAGCCTTGGGAGGCGGGTCTCGATATCTATTGCCATGCCGGTGAGGGTATTTATAAGTGATATCCCGTCCGCACCGGCCTTTTCCACGGCCCTGGCCACCACCCTGATATCCGTGACATTCGGGGACAGTTTGACGATTACGGGCCGGTCGGACTTCTCCAAGACCCGCTCCGTTACCCTGGCAGAGATGTCGGGATCTGTTCCAAATGCCATGCCCCCCTGTTCCACGTTTGGACAGGAGATGTTCACCTCAACGGCAGATATCCCTTCCACCCCTCTGAGCCGGGCTGCAACTGCCCCATACTCTTCTAGGGTGTGCCCATAGATGTTGGCGATGACAGTGGTATTCAGCTCTCTAAGCAGGGGAAGCCTCTCCTCCAGGAATGCGTCCACCCCCATGTTTGCCAAACCGATGGCGTTTAACATGCCGCAGGGTGTCTCAACGGTCCTGGGGGGTGGGTTTCCTGCCCGGGGCTTGAGGGAAAGACCCTTTACCACAATGCCCCCCAGCCGGTTCAGGTCCACCAGGTGTGAGAATTCCTGACCATAGCCAAATGTCCCCGAGGCCGTGAGGACCGGGTTTTTGAGTTTGAGCGGCCCCAGGCTTACCTGGAGGTCTGGCTGGGCCCCATTCATAACCTCTTCCAATCAATTACATTTGCGTCAAAGACCGGGCCATCCTGGCACACGTGGTAATAGGGTTTCTTCTGTTCCGAAGAAGCCCTTATCGCACAACCCTGACAGGCCCCCACGCCGCAGGCCATTGATGTCTCCAGAGAGACCTGGCAGGGAATATGCCATCGGGTGGTCAGCGTCACAATTTCCTTCAACATGGGCAACGGACCGCAGGCGAATACAATCGCCCCCCGTTCCCCGGGTCCCGCAGCGTGCTCCTTCAGGAGTTCGGTGACAGGCCCCCGGTGACCTGCCGTGCCGTCATCGGTTGCGATCGAAATCCTTGTATCAATGCCAGCTTTTTCTGTGGGAATAATCTCCTTCACAGATCGGTATCCGGCCAGAAATGCCAGGTGGTCTTTGTCAATGGCCTGTGCCAGGAAGATAAGGGGGGCGATCCCGATGCCGCCTGCCACCAAGAGGGATCTGGCCTCCGGTGGCGGGAGCTTAAATCCGCTTCCAAGAGGGCCCAAAACCGATAATCGCCTCCCTTTGGTGGACCTGGACAGGATCGCGGTTCCCCTGCCCACAATCCGGTAGAGGAGACAAAAGATCCCATCCGTCTCAACCCTGGAGATAGAAAATGGGCGTCTCAAAAGCGGGTCGATCCCGTCAGTAACCCGTAGCATAACAAATTGTCCGGGCCGGGCCGCAGCAGCGATGCGGGGAGATCTCAGCCCCATATGGTAGGTCTTAGGGGCAACTTCCCTATTAAATACAATCCCCGCTTCTTCTTCAATCATGGGCCCCATCCATTGAAGGGCCTTCTGCAGTCCCGACCCCATATTCGTTGACCAGTTTCTTGTCAAATGGGGCCTTTCTTCCGTCACAGCGTTTACGGGGGCAGAGCTGACAGCTGTAGAACGTGACCTCCGTGGGGAAATAGATACCGGATACCGATTTCCTCGGGATCATGAGAAGGCTTTCACTCAACCTGACCCCGATGTGGGCCTCTCCACCCTCGAAGAGTGAGAACAGGGGGCGTTGCTCTTCAATGGGCCAATCCCCCAATGAACCGGGGCTCATAAATGATACACCATCAAGGGCAAATTTGCCGCGCAGTTGATCTTCCAGGTATTTTCTGGCCTTGATCAGGGCCACATTTCCGATGGAATCAAGGAAATATTTTTCCAACAAGTCCTCGCGTGAATCGGCCATTTCTTCCAACTGCTTCCCAATGGTGACCACATAGGCAAAGACTCGCCCCACCGGTTCCAGGTTCTTCCTCAAGACCCGGCTCTTGAAAGAAATGCCATCGATGATTACCTCGTCTTCAAGTTTTTCCTCCACATAGCAGACTTTGTAGACGGCACTGGGCTTGATCGCAGCCGTTGCTGTCTCAACAAGGGCCCCATCCAGATCCCAATCCCCGATCCGGTCCATGTGGAGTCTTTTCTTGATTGCATTTATGTCCAGCTTCAGTGGTATATTTTCAAGTTTTTCCATGCGAAGGAGCTTAAGGGAACTGGTTTTGCCTGTCAATGATGAAACAAACACTCGGACTTTTACTATTTGTATTATCTCCAGCATTTTGGTATCGGTTACCCCAAAATGTTTGGAAACTGTTTCGGGCTTCTTTACATCCCCAGTCGCCTCCAGCAGTTGAGCAATGCTAGGATCGCCAGCAATGAATTTTAGGGAAAAATATAACAATTACGAAGAATTAAGAAAGAATGAGAGAGAAGGAACAGACTACC
>JABMQV010000468.1 GCA_013203065.1 Desulfobacteraceae bacterium
CTAACCGTAAATAGTAACAACTAACAGTCAACAGCAGATCTGACCCCTTTTATTCATGAAACCAACCGATGAACAGCAGCGCATTCTTGATGCCACCGGCAGGGTGCTCCTGATCAACGCCAGGGCAGGCACCGGCAAGACCACCACCCTCCAGATGATCGCCGCCGCGCATCCGGACCTGAAAATTCTGTACCTGGTCTTCAACCGGAAAGCGAAAGAGGGTGCAGATGGGAAGTTCCCGAGCAACGTGGAGATCCGGACGGTCCATTCTCTGGCATTCACCGGAAATATTGCCAGGTGGAAGGATCAGGTGGGGGCTTTTACGATTGCCGACATTCTCCCGTTCTTTAAAGGACGGAAGAACGCCCAGCAGTTTGCCGCTTGGAGTCACGACTTCCTTGAGTTCTTTATGAATTCGCCGTTCCCAAAGGTCGAAGAGGCCATGGAAGTGTTTCAGAAAGAGCATCTCAGCCTTGCCACCGACGAAGTGAAAACGTCAATTCAAGGTATACAGGACCGGATCGTGCAGATCACCAGGGAAATCCTGAGCCAGTGGTACCGGCAGGAGAGACCCTGCCCCCATGACTTCTACCTGAAGCTGTTTCACAGAGAAGGGGATTTCTACAGGAAGCTCGACAGCTTTGACTTGGTCATGGTGGACGAGGGCCAGGACCTCTCTCCCATCATGCTGGATGCCCTGGAACACTGCCGAAAGCGGATAATCATCGTTGGCGACACCCACCAGCAGATTTACAGTTTCCGCTATGCCATCGATGCCATGAAGCGATTCCCCTTTGACGAGAAACGGGATCTCACCATGAGCTTCCGTTTCGGGAAGGAGATTGCAGACCTTGCCTCACTGTTCATCCGGGAGGCCAAGGGTGAGAAGGATTTCAGGATAAAGGGAAACCCCGAAAAATCATCCAGGGTGGCTTTCTACACCGGCCTCCCGCGCCCGAAGACTGGTGACCGATGGGCCATCTTGAGCCGGACAAACCTCGCACTCTTTGAAAAGGCCCTGGGCCTTCGATCACTAGGGGTTCCCTTCTCCCTCCAGCGGAATATCGGTGCCATTTTTTTTCGGATTCTGGATGTGCACTGGCTGTCAAAGGGCGAGAAGGATAGAATCAGGGACCCACTCATCCAGTCATTCGAGAATCTGGAGGCTCTCGAAAGATACGCGAAGCAGTTGGATGACTTCCAGCTTGCCAGCATGACGAGGGTGGTCAGGGAATACGCACGCATCCTGCCGGATGCAGTCTATGACATGATCAAGATCTCAAAAAGCACAACCCAGGCTCAGAACGGCCCGGGCATGATCCTTTCCACGGTCCACGGGGCCAAGGGACAAGAGTATGACAGGGTATATATTGATCCCGATGTTGCAGACTCTCTTTCGAGGCCGGGCGGGCGATTGGTCGACGCCTTCGGTGATGAGGCCAACATCACCTATGTAGGGTTCACCCGAGCAATCTGGGAACTTTGTCTCCATCAGGACTTCAAGGGCATTCTCACCTCTCGATGGCAGGCGGCCATCAAGCCATATGAACCAGTGCGGATTTCCCAGGCCCCCAAACCGTCTTTCCCGACACGGAAGCGGACATCCCGTCCCGGACTTGGAGGCCCCCGATCCGGCCAATTGTCGACCGAGGCCCCACAGCCCCAGGCGCCGTGTGAAAAACCTTTCAAGATCGGGGATAGGGTGCGTACCAGTCACGGCACGGGGACCATTGTCCAAGTTGATGGCGGTAAATACCTTGTGGACCTGGACAGACAGCAGGCTCAGTTATGGGAGAAGGCGTGGGGACTGAAGAAAGCTTAAAACTGGTATAAGGCTCAACAGTCTGTGGGTTAGTATAGTTAGTAGGATGTCCCTGTTTATAAACGGAATTGATCGGAAAATACCAAATACGCATCAAGAGAGACGACACCTTTTTACGAAATTTCATACGGAACCACTCAAAGCCCCGAAATTTGCTTCAAAAAACCCGTTCCCCGAAATTTGCCGTCGGCCTGAATCCATGGCTGGACCGCTGCATGCTTTCCAGAAAGTCCCGAAGAACCCGTCTGATGGTCATCGGGATCGATTACAAGCATTTTCCCCTTTTTTAAAGAACACGAGAGACCAGAATTTTCCGCTGGATTCATACAGGAAAAAGAACAATATGGAAATTAAGCATAACTATAATATGTGTGCCAATATTCAATTATAGAATGAACTATGGCATATAGAATATAGCTTGACGTTTATCTAAAGTATATGATATGCGTATTTATTCAACTAATAATTGAATAATTACATATAGAATATACTATGGAACAGCTTGCAGGCATAGGAAAGATAGACAGGGAAAGAATCGCGGCCATTATTCGCGGCACAAAAGGCACGATTTCTGTTGAAGAAGCTTCTGGGATCTTAAATGTTGCACCCACGGATGCCGCTAAAATGCTATCAAGGTGGGCGAAAAAAGGATGGATGTCGCGGGTTCGTCGGGGTTTATATATACCTATACCCCTGGAGTCCCGAACAGCGGACATTCCGATCGAAGATCCCTGGCTCATTGCTGAACGTCTTTTCGCACCCTGTTACATTGGCGGCTGGAGCGCCGCGGAATATCTCGATCTTACCGAGCAGATTTTCAGCACTTTAATGGTCATGACAGTTCAAAAACCACGAGATCGCAGCCCGAAAATAAAAGGTACTGCATTCATTTTGCGAACCATCCCTGAAAAGGCATTATTCGGTCTCAAACCTGTTTGGCGTGGACAGGTGAAAGTGTCTGTATCAGATCCCATGCGAACGATACTCGACATATTGAGTGATCCGGTTCTCGGAGGGGGCATTCGTTCCACACGAGATATGTTTACCAATTATATACGCTCAGAAAATAAGAATCTGGAACTGCTTATCGAATATTCGGAAAGGTTGGGGAAGGGCGTTGTATTCAAACGCTTAGGGTTTCTGCTTGAATTGATCGCACCTGATGAAACAGAGGCAATTGATCAATGCCGTTCAAGACTGACTGCGGGAAACGCCAAGCTTGATCCGAATCTCAATAATGAAAGATTGATAACCCGTTGGCGATTGTGGGTACCGGAAAACTGGAAAAGGATGTATCAGATTGATTGACAAGTCAGAAATAATGGATTTCTCCAGGGAGTTTGGCCTTACCGCTAACGTAATCGAAAAGGATTATGTACTTGGTTGGGTCCTTGCCGGCATATTCCAACATCCTGAATTAGGTAAAAACTGGATCTTTAAAGGTGGTACATGCTTAAAAAAATGTTATTTTGAGACCTACCGTTTTTCCGAAGATCTGGATTTCACTATTTCCGAACCTTCTCACTTGGATGATGCCTTTCTTGTGAAATGCCTTAAAGAGATCGCGGAATGGATTTATGATTCCGCAGGAATTGAAATACCGCAGGAATTAATACGTTTTGATGTTTATGATAACAATCGCGGTGGTATATCTGGCCAGGGTCGAATCGCTTATCGCGGCCCCATGCACAAAAGAGGTGATCTTCCCCGTGTCAAATTGGATTTGACAACTGATGAAATCATTGTCCTGGAGCCTTCATTAAGAAATGTCCATCACCCCTATTCTGATACACCGGATAAAGGAATTCAAATCTGGAGTTACTCTTTTGAAGAAGTGTTCGCGGAAAAAATCAGGGCACTGGCAGAGCGAGAACGCCCCAGGGATTTATATGATGTGGTTCATTTGTATCGTCATGATGAACTTAAGCCGGACCAAACTCTTATTTTACACACTCTCGAGAAAAAATGTGAATTTAAAGGAATGCCGGTTCCGACAATGGAAACATTTAAGAACCGTGCTGAACGTGAGGAGCTTGAATCGGAATGGGAAAATATGCTTGCACATCAATTGCTTGCACTCCCTCCCTTTGAGCAGTTCTGGGGAGAGTTGCCCGAAGTAATGGAATGGCTGTATGGTGCTATTGAAAAGGCTGTGAAAGAACCTATTCCGTTAGGTAGGGCGGCAATCGATGACACATGGCGACCTCCCACCATGGCACAGGCGTGGCACACGCAAGTGCCTCTCGAGAAGATCCGATTCGCAGCGGCGAACAGGCTTTGTGTTAACTTATATTATAAAAACAGTTATCGCCTGATAGAGCCATATTCATTACGGCGTTCCAAAGCGGGAGATCTTCTATTATTTGCTTTAAGACATGAGATGGGTGAATGGCGGGCATACCGAATAGATAGGATTCAGTCTGCCGATGCTACAAATATACCTTTTATCCCAAAACATCCTATTGAACTAACCTCCGTCGGTCCAATCTCTGCTCCTTTGCTAACTCGTAGCTCTAGTGAATTTTCAACTCCCAGTCCAAAAATAAAAAGGTTAACGATAAGACGTTCCAAATCAAGAAGTCCGAGTTCAGGGTTAAAACATGTTTTTAAATGTACTGTTTGCGGAAAACAATTTACTCGTAAGAACTATAATAGTATCTTAAATCAACATAAGAATAAGCAAGGATATCCGTGTCCAGGACGGACAGGAATTTTTGTAAAGACAAAATATTAGGTTAAACTGTGGGGGAAAAAAGAGGGACGTATATGATAATTTTCAAATATGCCACGAAAAGCTCGAATTGACGCGCCCGGGGCCTTGCATCATATCATCATTCGGGGGATTGAACGAAAGAAGATTTTCCGA
>JABMQV010000469.1 GCA_013203065.1 Desulfobacteraceae bacterium
ATGTGCGGCAGGGGGTAGCCGACGCTCTCGAATTTTCTCTTCATATCCACCCGGTCAAGGGAGATGACGGGCGAACTCTCGACCTGCCCGTAGGCCTGGATGGTCTTACAGCCAAATTTTTCTTCAACTGCTTTTCTCAGTTCAAGGGGTGTTACGGCACCCGACAATATACAGATCTTCAGGGAAGTAAGATCAAACCGGGGTTCATCCGGTAGCGCCAAAAACAGTGTATATACGGTGCGCACGGCAAAGGTGTAGTTCACTTTGTGACGCGAAATGATTTGAGCGGCGTCCTCGGCCGTGAATTTCTCTATGACATGCATTGACGCGCCCCGCCCAAAGAGTACCAAAACCCCGGCCGCTAGGGAAAGCAGGTGGGACAGCGGGAGGACGCAAATGCCGACCCAATCTTCCGTTGCCCCCAGGCCGGTGGCATAATACTCGGCGTTCATCAGGAGATTACGATGGGTCAGCATGGCTCCCTTCGGATTTCCCGTGGTACCGGAGGTATAAAGGATGGTGGCTGTGTCGTCCGGGTTCAAGTCCACACTCAGGAATTTGTCCGAACTCGCTTCAACGATTTCCCGAAAAGAAATGGCGTCATCGTATTCTTTTTCCTGCCCGATAATGATGACTTTCTCCAGCAATGGAAGATCCGATCTTATCCGGCGGAGTGTCTCCAACCCTTCCTCCAGTGCAATAATTGCCTTGGACTCGGAGTTTGACAGAAGAAACTTCATCTCTCTCGATTTATAAAGAATATTCATTGGCAGGGCCACGGCCCCTACCTTCAGAATGCCGTAAAAACAGGTCAGGAACTCCGGCCGATTCGGCAGCCACATGGCCACACGGTCTCCCCTTTCTATACCCAGGGCCTTCAGTGCATTGGCTATCTTGTTGGCCTGGGCATTCAGAGAACTGTAGGTGTACGCATCTTCCCCGAAGATGGCAGCCTTCTTTTCCGGCAGTCGAAACGCTTGAAGTTCCAGTATATTCGCAATATTCATGATGTATGCCTCATTGCTAAGGAGGTGATTCCTCGGGCCCACATAGAATGGTTGGTTGAGAGAGGCTAAGCCCCCATTCCGCCATCCACATAGAACAGAGAGCCGGTTACGTAGCTCGCCGCGGGTGTGGCCAAGAAGGCCACCACTTCGGCCACCTCTTCCGTGGAGTGGGGGACATCCTTAACTAACTATACTAATTTTCCTCCATCTCATGGAATGGGCGACGTTCATAAATATGTTGACTTGTTCCCGTATTTGAATTCCATGTCTTCCTCTATCCATTTTTTCTGAGCCCTGGGAAAAACCGCCTGCGTTAGGCATCAGGTGTAGGGTGTTGTGACCTGTCTTCAAAGTGGACAAATTCCTCGCTCCATATATAGTTTTAGATACGCAACGGTTTGAACCGAAGGTCTCCTTTTCTTATCTGAACTATCGACCTAAGACGGCATCGTGTGTTTGAACAGCACAGAAGACTCAACATTTGAACCCGCCAACTCAACAAGGTGTTGGTGATGGGTGAAGAATATCACCTGGGTCTTTTTTGAAAGCTCAGCGAGGACCTGCAGCGCCGCCGCCGCTCTCTCGTCGTCAAATTTTATCATAATGTCGTCCACAATGAAGGGCATGGATTCGTTGTTGTCCAAATAGGTTTCCAGGCTGGCCAACCGCAGGGCAAGATAAAGCTGATCAGTTGTGCCATCACTCATGCCCTCCACCCCCACAATGTCTTTGCCATTTGACCTGACACCTACAAGCACAGGGTTGCCCTGATCGTCAAAATCCACTCGGATTCCATCAAAAGAACCGTCCGTCAAATGACGAAAAAGCTCATTGGCCCTTTTGAGAACAGGCCCCTGGTGCTTTTCCCGGTATCTTTCAATTGCCGTGGCAAGAACAGTCGATGCAATCCTGAGACGGGCGTACTTTTCCACGTCGCCCTCCAGCTGGGCCATCATCCTCTGGGTTTCCTCGGCGAGATCAGCAGCCCGGGAGCTTCCATCCATCCGGCCGAGTTCATTCCTTTCTTCACCAATGGTCTGGTCAATCTGAGATTTTTCCTCCTCCAGGGCCTCAATCTCCTCACCCAGCCTTGCCATCTGCCCGTCGATTCCATCAGGATCAACCTGCTGGATCTCCTTGACAAACTCCTCGGTTGTGGAACCCGCACTCAGTCTCAGCAACTGCTCCTCACGCTCTCGCAGGGCAGCCTCTATTTCCCGGCGCTTTTTGGAACGATCCTCCGCCTCCGAGAGTTTATCATGCCCTGAGCAGCCCGCTTCGTCGCACATGGCGGCCAGTCTGGTCCTTATCCCGGCAATGGATCCCTCTGCATCTCTTAGCTTTTTCCCTTCCTGATTGCCCTGCTTTTCCAAGGTCTGGAGCTTTGATTCGGTCGTTCTGGAGCCGGTCAGTCTTGCATTCAGTTCCGTGACAGCCTGCTCAACAGGTAGTTTCTTCAGGTCTTGAGCCACACGTCCTGTCAGATTGATCACCTTTCTGGAGAACTCCTTTGCATCCCTGTCAATGCCTTGAACCCGTTTCTGGAAAAGTCGAGCATCCTTGAGCTTTTCAAAGAGGTCCTTTAGGTCATCCAGTACGGCGTTGGCCTGTTCCGGGATGGCGTCACCCTCAAGACCCAGCGGCCGGATAGCCTCTTCCCATTGGGTCTGCCATTGGGAGAGTTCCCATTCAACCTGTTCAACCCGCAATTCGAGATCTTTCAGTTCCTGCTCCCTCTGCTTTTTCTCTTTGAGAAGCTGCCCTCTCTTGTTCCTGATGGTTTCGTTTCTTTCAATAGCCTTTTGACTCCTCTTGATAAGATCGGACAGGTTTTCTTTTTCCTCGGCCGGCGTCTCAGAAATGGAGTTGAGACATCGATCCAGTTCCCCGCGGTGCAGTTCAATATGTGCCTTCAATTCATCTGCCTTGCTTATTCGCTCTCGGAGTTTGGAAAACTTCTCTATTATGATTCCCTGGTCCTGGACCCAGGCCCTCATCTCCCTGGGTGTCCGTGGAGAAATCCCGGCCGATTCCCAGACCTTGCTCCAAGCGTCCCTGATTTTGTTCAGCTGGGCCTCGGCGCCCTCCAGATGTTCTTTCAGACGCTCCAGCTTGATTTTCCGCGTCTCTTGGTCTGCAAGGAGCTTGGCCTTTTTCGCCACGCGATCCGCTTCCCGCCTCAGTCGATCCGAAATCTCATCGGCCCTCTGAACGGTGGTCTCGTAGGCATCTGCCAGGGTTTCTGCTTGTTCAAATGGCGCCAGGAAACGCTGCACTTCCTGCTGGGGCGCTGCCCCCCCATCCAAGAACCGGCGGACGAGTCCCCAGCCCTTTTCCCTGTGAATCCTTGAAGCCTGAAGGTCCTCCTCGGTCGGGACTTCCTGTTCCAATTCCAGTTCCCTGATCTGTCCCTCAATCTCTATAGAGAGATCCTCTGAGGTTTCGATTTCCGATCGATATTGGGACACTCCCTTTTCCGCCTCCTGGAGCCGGGTGTCAAAGGTGTCGATTGTTTCGATTGAAGGGAGAGGGAGGTTTTCAAGCCCTTCAAGGCTCCCCGACCAGAAACCCTGTTTTTTCAGGTCAGCCTCAAGCGACATTTGTGATCGATGGATTTCCGTTTGTTCCGAGTGGTGGTGGTCTTCGAGGGCCCCGTATTTCAATGCACGGTCAGTGGCGACCCTGAGGTCATCAACCGTGGCCGGTTTTTGTAAAACCTTCAATTCTTCCTTTATTCGAGCATTGTGAAGGGCCAGCCTTTCTATCTCTTCACGGGAGCTTTTCCGCATAGCCATCAGGCGCTCATATTGAGCGCCAAGTTTTTGTATCTTGACGGTCTCGCTCTTTTTGAGCCGAAGCTTTTCCACCTCTTCCAGTGTGATGTCGTCCCGAAGTCCTGAAAGGATTTCCCCTGCTTCGCCCCAGACAACGTCTTTTTGAGTCTGAATTTGAATTCGGTCCCTGACTGCTTTCTGATGGCTTCCCAATTCTTTGTACAAGTACTCGATCTGATCGGCGCTCTCAAGGATGACCGCCGAAACACTCAGACCTTGCATGGATTTTTCGACGTCTTTCAGTGCATTCCGGGCCTGATCGCCGTTTGTTTCAGCAACCCTCAGGTCCGTTAAGAGCTGGCGCAGCCGTTCTCCAAAATCCTCAGGTAGAAGAACGGCATCAGCATAAGTGTTGAGTTCTTCCAGTAGGTTATTCCGGTAGCCGACCAGGGGCAAAGCCTCCTTTATCCGGCTCAGGCGGTGGAGTTCTGCCTGTTTTTCTGCCAGTTTAAGCCCCAGTTCGCCCCGGAGCCTTTCAGCATTCTGCAAGGCCTCGTCGTGCTTCTGCCATTCCTGTCCCGGAAGCTGGGCCTCCCGGATTTCTTTTTGGTTCTTTTTGATTTCTCTTATGGCTTCATTGATTGGCCTTTTTGATGCAGCCGGGGTGAAAAGGGCTTCTGCTTCAGCCTGAAGCGCCATCCTGACTTTCTGGAGATCGGAGATCCCGGAACCCGCTGCAAACAATGCCTGGCCCACGTCACCGCCTCCTTGTATAAGCGCTTGCCCGCCTTGGACCAGATCGGCATGATCGATGCCGAACATGGTGGCAAAAACATCACCATCCACGTTGCCCAAGAAGCTTTCAAACAGGGACTCATCCAGCGGCTCCTCGTCATCTCCTACCCGAAGTGTATTTACCCTTCCTTTCCGGCGGACAAGTTCGATCCGGGTTCCATCATTTTTTTGGAGAACACCGCCAATTCGCATCTTGGAATAGGGGTGATGGAAATCGTCGGAAGACCGGTCGGGAATACCGTAGAGCATCTGGCGAAGGGCCCTTAGAGCCGAGCTCTTGCCCGCCTCGTTCAAGCCGTATATGAGGTGCAGACCCTCGTTACCCTCACCCAGTTCAAGCAGTTCATCAGTGAAGGGGCCAAACGCCATAAGCTTTAGTTGTAGGATCTTCATTCCATAGCCCCTTTTCTCATCAGGCGATGGAGCAGCATTGGCCGGATTTGGTTCAGCAGGCCCAAAATCCAGCTCGTATCCTCGAGGGCCATGGCCTCCGGTCCCTCCCTGAACTCTCGGGGCAGTTTTTCTTTGAGGCCCCCAAGAGATTCCACAAGGGATTTCAATTGATCCGGATCGTTTTCAACGTCATCAAGGTACCGGAGGAGTTCGCCCACGGGTCCGGCAGAAGAATCGTCAGCATCACCCTCAAACGAGGTCTCTGTGCCAAACTTTACTTTCTCGATCCACGCCAGTCCGCCGCTTGAGTCCACACCTGCCGACCGGATTTCATTTGTCCAGCGCTCGGGGTCCGAGGCAAGTTCATCATGCGCCTTGCAGGCCCCTTTAAGTTCTATTCTCAGAACCAGTGGCAGACCTTCGTTTTGTTCCAACTTTTCCTTTAGATGTCCGTCAATCAGGTTAATCACATCGTAACCGGACTCCAGACCCGAAACATCCAGGTCGAGCTTGACCCAGCGAATAACGTCAAGAGCCCTGAAATCCGTGCGGGGACGTCCTCTATCATCGACGGTAACCAGCATACAGCCTTTGGCACCGATTTCCCGAATATTTCGTCCCTGGATGTTCCCCGGAAACACGGTCAACGAATCCGTGGGGACCACTTCCTGCTGATGAACGTGTCCCAAGGCCCAGTAATCGTAATCTTTTGATTCTAAATCCTTGATGGTGCAGGGGGCATACGGTTCGTGGCCTTCCCGGCCTGTGGCACAGGTGTGAAGGATTCCGATGTTGAAATGGCCGGGTAGGGGTGCGGGGTATTTTTTAATCAGTTTTTTTCGTATTGCCGGTGTCTTGAAACTCTGGCCATGGATGGCAACGTCATGTTCAGCAATAATTAGTGTTTCCGGCCCCTCAGCAGAAAAGATCATCACACCCTCCGGAAGGCGGAGCGTCCGGGTGATCTTGCTTTGTGCATCGTGGTTTCCGGCGACAATGTAGACCGGAATATTAGCTTCTCTCAATTTGCTCACTTGTGAGGCGAAATAGAGCCCGGTATTGTAATCCTTCCAGTCCCCGTCGTAGAGGTCGCCGGCGATCAGAACAAAGGCGACATCCTCTGATATTGCAAGCTTGACCAGATTTTCAAAGGCCCGTCGCGTCGCTTGACGAAGTTCCTCCACAGGAGCGCCCTCATAATAGTCGAGTTTGTGGAGTGGGCTATCCAGATGAATATCTGCGGCGTGTAAGAATTTAAACATGAGTTCCTGTTTGTTTGATAGGTGGAAGAAAAGGGACGTCAGTTACACAGTGTTATTTCTGTGGTTTTAAGGGCCATCCATGGAATCAAAAGACTCTAACCCCCTATAGCTCCGCCAAAAAACAAAACCCCGATCTCCATCTATTCAGAGAAACTGGGTTTTTGGGTCGTAATGAACCATTTTCCCTCCGATGTTAAAGAAGCGTTAAGCTTTCTTGGCGTCAGGTACAAGGTTGAAATATGTTTCAGTCTTACCCTGGTTTCTGTATTCAAAGAAAGTTATGGGTCCAAATGATAGCTGATGGGTTTGACAGATCCGGTCATCAGAATCCGAGTATTTTCGATTTTTG
>JABMQV010000470.1 GCA_013203065.1 Desulfobacteraceae bacterium
AATATGGAATAGATGTCTATTCTCCGGTGGACGATTCAGGTCGGTTTACCAGCGACGTGGAATACTTCGCCGGCCTTGAGGTTTTTGAGGCCAATCGCGCCGTTAATGACAAACTGACCGAGGTGGGTGCATTACTCAAGGAAGAGGAAATTTCACACGAATATCCCCATTGTTGGCGCTGCAAGAACCCTGTCATCTTCCGTTCCACCAAACAGTGGTTCATATCCATGGAGAAAACCAACCTTAGGCAAAATGCACTTGATGCCATCATGAGGGTCTCATGGATTCCCTCCTGGGGCCAAGACCGTATCTACAATATGATTGCCAACCGTCCGGACTGGTGCATCTCCCGTCAGAGGGCATGGGGAGTACCCATCACCGTCTTCTTTTGCAGTGAATGTGATGAAATGCTTATCACCCAAGAGATACTGGACCGCATAAGCGGCATGGTTGAGGAATCGGGTGCAGATATATGGTTCACGGAGTCGGAGGAAAACCTCCTCCCTCCAAACACCTCTTGCCCCAAATGCGGCTCAGTGCAGTTTAGAAAGGAGACAGACATCCTGGATGTCTGGTTCGATTCCGGTGTCAGTTTTGCCGCTGTGATGGAAAACAGGGAATACCTAGACAGCCCATCGGACATGTACCTTGAAGGCAGTGACCAACACAGGGGGTGGTTCCACAGTTCCCTTTTATGCTCCGTGGGAACCCGCAATGAGGCCCCTTACAAAAGTGTCCTGACCCATGGCTTTGTGGTGGATGGCGCCGGGAAGGCCATGCACAAATCAGCGGGGAATGTTGTGGCACCCGCTGAACTTATCCGGAACTATGGAGCGGAAATCCTCCGGCTCTGGGTTGCGGGAGAAGACTATCGGAATAATATTCGTCTATCAAAAGAGATATTACAGCGCCTCACAGAGGCCTACAGGCGAATCCGGAATACCTGTCGTTACCTGTTGGGTAATCTGAATGACTTTGATCCTGAAATTGACCGGGTCCCTTACCGCCAGATGGAGGAACTGGACCGTTGGGCCCTTAATAGACTCCAGGAATTGAATGAAAGGATATTGATGGCATATGACAACTTCAATTTTCATCTGGTGTATCATAACCTGCACAATTTCTGCGTCCTGGATCTCTCCTCCTTTTATCTGGACATCATAAAAGATCGGCTGTACACCTCACCCCAGAAATCGGTTTCGAGACGATCTGCCCAAACTACCATGAACGAAATTCTGGAGGTCTTGGTCAGGCTTATGGCACCCATTCTCTCCTTTACCTCCGACGAAATATGGCAGTACATGAAAGGGAAAGAGCAAACCCCAAGTGTGCACGCTGATCTATTTTTTCCGTTAAATGATGCGCACAAGGATCCTGAATTGGCCAACCGCTGGGAAGGGATCCTGGAAATTCGAGGTGGGGTGACGAAGGCACTGGAACTTGCGAGAAAGGAAAAGACCATCGGACACTCATTGGATGCGGCTGTCACCCTGGGTCTCTCGCCCGAACTTATGGAAAGGCTGTCCCCTTACAGGGATCAGCTCAGGTCCATCTTTATCGTCTCCGCCGTCGAACTGGTGGCGATAGACCGGTTAGACGACGGCCTTGAAAACGAAACAATCTCTGGCCTAAAAGTGAACGTATCCCCTTCCATTGACCCCAAATGCGAGAGGTGCTGGGTGCATGATCCCACAGTGGGACAGGACAACACACATCAAACCATCTGTAACCGATGCCTGAGAGTCCTAAACGAAAATATAGTTTAATGGTCTGGCCCGCCCTGGCTGTTGTCCTGCTGGATCAATTGTCAAAATTTGCCATCCTGCACACCTTGCAGGTCTATGGATCTGTACCGGTCTTAAATGGGTTCTTTAACCTGGTGCATATCCGAAACCGTGGCATGGCCTTTGGCATCATGAACCGGCAGGATGTTGATCTGCCCTTCTATTTTCTGTTGGCTGCAACCATAGGGGCCATCATCTTGCTGGTGTTTTGGTTTTTCAGGTTAAAACAGGGGCCGAGCCGCACGATCCTGGGCCTCTCCCTTATCCTGGGCGGGGCCATTGGGAACCTCATCGACCGTCTAAGGTTCGGGGAAGTGATAGATTTTCTTGATTTCTACGTGGGCCCATACCACTGGCCCGCTTTCAACGTGGCCGATTCAGCCATCACGGTGGGCACGTTCCTGGTGGCCATAAGTCTTCTCTTTCAACGTCGGGCAACCGGTTGAATAATCTTATGGATAGCAATTCCCCAAACCCAAATCTTTGGCGCGGCCCCCGGCACGAATCGCACCGGGACAGGCATAAATCCAAAATTCAAGATCTGGAATCAAAAACCCCGCATGTTTCCTGACCTTTTTTCCATAGGCCCCTTTACCCTCCATACCTATGGCCTTCTTGTTGCCATCGGGTTTTTTGTCGCCCTGCTGGTGGCCGTGAAGATCGGCAAGACAAGAGAAGGTATCCCGCCCCAACGGGTCATGGATATGGGCTTTATTATCATTCTCTCCGCCATCGTTGGCTCCAGAGTCATGTACGTCTTTATGAATATCCCTTATTACCGCTCGCATCCGGCGGATGTCTTCAAGATATGGGAGGGGGGGCTTGTATTTTCAGGAGGAGTTATTGCTGTCCTTCTGACCATCCCCTGGTATGTGAGGCGGCACCACCTTTCCTTTTGGAAGATCTGTGATCTGTGGGCGCCTGCGGTTGCGGTGGGTCAGGCTATTGGTCGGATCGGCTGCCTTATGGCCGGGTGTTGCTACGGCAAACCGACTCATCTGAAATGGGGGATCGTTTTCACCCACCCCCATTCCTTGGCACCCCGCGATGTGGCCCTGCACCCAACACAGATATATTCCTCAATAAGTGGATTCATCATCTTTTTTATCCTCTTATTGATATATTCACAGAAAAAATTTGAAGGGCAGGTCTTTCTCTGGTTCCTGATTCTCCACAGCACAGCCCGGCTGGCCATTGAGCGTTTCCGTGATGATGACAGGGGAATGCTCTTTGGGGGGACGGTGTCTGTTACACAGTTGGTCACCACCCTTGTCCTTTTCGGCTCTGTCATTACTCTGTTTGTTTTGAAGTCAAGGAAGACCGGAAATGAAAAGGGCCGGAAAAGAAATCGAAACTGAATGAACTCCGCCCGCCTCGCCCGTCCGCCTCGATCTGC
>JABMQV010000471.1 GCA_013203065.1 Desulfobacteraceae bacterium
GGATAGAGCAGCGGACTTCTAATCCGCAGGCCGCACGTTCGAGTCGTGCCTGGCGCGCCAGCAGCTGAAGAGCCTGAAGAGGCGCTGTGTCAAGAAAGCCAGTGAGGGTCTTATGACTTTTCAAGAACTTATTATGGCCCTGGAGAAATTCTGGGCTGGGAAAGGCTGTCTAATCCAGCAGCCCTATGACCTGGAGGTGGGTGCGGGGACCTTCAACCCTGCAACCTTTTTGAGGGTCTTGGGCCCCGAACCGTGGTCTGTGGCATATGTGGAGCCTTCAAGACGCCCGACGGACGGACGCTATGGTGATAACCCCAACCGCCTGGGGCACTATTATCAATACCAGGTGATAATAAAGCCCTCACCCCTTGACATACAGGGTATTTATCTCGAAAGCCTCGAGACCCTTGGCATTGATCCCCTTGATCACGACATACGGTTTGTTGAGGATGATTGGGAATCTCCCACCCTTGGGGCATCCGGGCTTGGCTGGGAGGTCTGGCTGGATGGCATGGAAATCACGCAGTTTACCTATTTTCAACAGGCTGGGAGTATCAGGTTGGATCCTATTTCGGTGGAAATAACCTATGGGCTGGAAAGGATTTCCATGTACCTGCAGGAGAAGGAGGATGTCTTTGAGCTTTTGTGGAATGAGAGCATCACATACGGGGATGTGCACAAGAAGGGGGAGTGGGAACTTTCCACCTATAATTTTGAACTTGCCGATGTAGAAATGCTCCTTAAGACATTTGATATGTACGAGCAGGAGGCAAAAAGGATCAGCGAAAAGGGTCTGGTCCTTCCGGCCTACGATTACTGCCTCAAGTGTTCACACATTTTCAATATCATGGATGCCAGGGGAGCGATCAGTGTGAGTGAGCGGACCCATTATATTGACCGCATCAGAAATCTGGCCCGCCTTGCCTCAAAAAACTATCTTGCCCAGCGGGAAGAGATGGGTTATCCGCTTATGGGAAAATGAGAGGCGCCGGGAACGTACCTTCTCAATAAGTTCAGGGAGATAATCAGGGCATTCTGGCGTGGTGGAAAGAAATGGCCGAACACCACGGTGCGCGAGTTTATTGAGAACCTGCCCGGGAACTTGGGATTTCCATGAACAGACAGGATTCAAAAAGGGATATGGATACAGAATTGCTTTTAGAGATCGGGACCGAGGAGATCCCTTCGGGCTATTTGGAGAAGGGATTGCGAGAACTGAGGCTGCTTGCTGAGGCCTGCTTACGGGACAACCGTGTTGAGGTGACGGGTGGCCTCCAGACTTACGGGACCCCCAGAAGGCTGGTCCTGACAGGGACGGGGATTTCAGAAAGTCAGAAAGATCTCGTGCAGGAGGTTACCGGCCCACCCAAGAGGGTTGCCTACGACGAAAAAGGGGCACCCACCAAAGCGGCCCTGGGGTTTGCGGAGAAACAGGGCGTGCCGGTTGAAAACCTGGAGGTTATTGAGACCCCCAAAGGGGAATATGTCTATGTTAAGAGCCGGGTACCTGGAAGGCCAACCTTGGATGTCCTGGCAGAGTCTTTCCCGAAACTCATCGCGGATATTCCCTGGCCCAAGTCCATGTGCTGGGGGAAGGTAGGGTTTCCCTTTGTGAGACCTGTCCACTGGATACTCTGTCTCTTCAATGGCGAGGTGGTTCCCTTTGAGGTAGCGGAGATAAGGAGCGGTAACACCACACGAGGGCATAGATTTATGGCGCCCGAAATCATGGAGATCTCAGACGCCCGGGATTATTTTCTGAAATTGGAAAAGGCCTTTGTAATCGTGGATCAGGAAGAGAGGTGCACGGCCGTAAAGAGGGTGGCCAAGGAGGCGGCCACAACAGTTGAGGGAACCATTGCGCAAGACCCTGAACTGGTATCAACGGTGGCCAATCTGACAGAATATCCCTCTTCAGTCTGCGGTGGTTTTGATGAGTCATTTTTGGCCATCCCCGACCCGGTCTTGATCACAGTCATGAAAAAACACCAAAAGTATTTTGCAATTTACGACGGGAAAGGTCAGCTGATGCCCAATTTTGTGGCCGTGAACAATACCGTCGTAAGAGATGAATCGATTGTTCAAAAGGGTCATGAACGTGTCTTGCGTGCAAGGCTATCTGATGCTGATTTTTTCTTTAAAGAGGACCGAAAAACGCCTCTTTTGGATCGACTTGAGGACCTAAAAAGGGTTATCTATCACGCCAAACTGGGGACCTCCTTTGCCAAGGTTGAGCGTTTCACCCGACTGGCTGAATATCTGGCCGAGATTGTCCTCCCGGAAGAAATAGAGGGCGTGAGGCTTTCGGCGAGGCTAAGCAAATGTGACCTCGTCACCCAGATGGTGACCGAATTTCCCGCACTTCAGGGGGTCATGGGGAAAGAATATGCAAAGCTGGAAGGGTACCCTCAAGGTGTCTGCCTCGGGATAGAGGAGCACTACCTCCCCTTGCGATCAGGAGGCCAACTCCCCACATCTCAGATCGGGGCCATTGTGGGGCTGGCAGACCGGATGGATACGATTGCCGGGTGTTTTGCCATTGGTCTCGAGCCGACTGGGAGCGCGGATCCTTTCGCCCTTCGCAGACACGCGCTTGCCGTAATCAGGATCATTGAAGATACTGGATGGGACCTGCCGCTGATACAATTTATCCGGAAATCCCTTTCAATCTTATCCGAGGATATGGCGCTGGATAGTGCCGAGGTGCTTACCGGGGTGGCAGACTTTTTTAGGGAGCGTTACAAGAATATGATGTTGGGGGCCGGTTATGAATCTGATCTAATCGAGGCTGTTATCTCCCTGGGGCTTGAGAGGATCAACCAGCTGCGTAATAGAATCGATCAGCTCAAGAAATTCGCTTCCGAATCGAATGAATTTCAGGAACTGGCCTTGACGTTCAAGAGGGTCAGCAACATCCTGAAGAAACAGGAAACGCCATTTGAGGTGGACCCCGTCTTGTTCCGGGAGACGTGTGAATCCGTCCTGTGGGAGGCATATCAGTCCCTGGAGGGGGAGGTGCATGGGTGCCTGGATAGGGGTGCCTATTATGAGGCACTGGAGGTCATGGCTGGTCTAAGGGAGCCAGTGGATCTTTTTTTTGAGGGCGTAGAGGTCCTCACCAAGGATGACAATTTATTGAGAGAAAACAGGGTGGGGATATTGCAACGGGTGGCTGGCCTTTTTACGAGTGTCGCAGACCTTTCTAAACTTTCCTCCTAGGGCAAGCCAGGTTTCACTTCATTTTCTACTCCAGCGTCATCCAGATCCCAGTCACTCGGGCTGCGGTTTCTTGATGAGGATATACAGATCCCCATCATGTTTTAAGTGGCCTGCGGCAACTTCTGCATAGGGGCCGCTTCCAAAAAAGAGATCTGCCCTGCCCGCCCCTTTGATCGCCCCTCCGGTGTCCTGATTCAACACGAAACGTGAAAATTCGGTCCAACCGGTGATGTGGCCTGAGCTGTCCACCACAGGTTTTTGGCAGGATATGAAGGCCAGGGCCCCTTTGGGGAAAAGCCTTGAGTCCAGGGCGAGGGATCTCCCGGGGGTAACCGGGATATTGATGTTGCCCAAAGGTCCATTCTCAAGGACCCGGAAAAAGATGTAGGAGGGATTGTGGTTGAGGACCTCTCTTACAGTCTCGGGATGTGAGGCGAGATACTTCCGAATCCCCTGCATGGAGAGTTCTTCTTTTGTCAGGTAACCCTTATCCAGCATATATCGCCCGATACTGCGATACGGCCGACCGTTTGAGGCCATATAGCCAACCGAGAGGGAATCTCCATTGGGCAGTCTCAACCGACCCGAACCCTGTATTTGAAGAAAACTTACGTCCACCGGGTCTTTTAGCCAGGCAATTTCCAGGCCTCGCCCTTTCAACACCTTTTCGACGTCGATTTGGTATCTGGAATAATAAGGCAACACCTGATCGCCATCAACTCTGGCAACAATTTTCTGGCTGTCAAACTCCTTTTTGAAAAGGGACAGGTCAATTTTCACCAGATCGTCGGGTTTTCTGTATAGGGGATATTTGAAGGAATCATCAGACCTCAGTCTGGCATCAAACACGGGCTCAAAGTATCCGGTAAAAAGGACTTTAGGATTTCCGGCACGGCCGGCAGCGCGGTAGACCTTGAAATTCGCCTTGAGCTCCTTGTTCAACCGGTCGAGATCTGGGTTTTCCGTGATGAGTTCCAAAAAGGCTTGATGGGTTTCCCTTACCTGCCGACAGCTAAACCTGTGGGGCCCGTAAACAAAGATCTTTTCGGGTTCGAGCCGATTCAGATATTCAATGTTTCTCTTCAGGGCCAGGGCCAACGAATCCAATCGAAGGTCATCCCGAAAGGCGGGATAGAAAAATCTTATCGGTACAAGGGCCTCTTCAGGCCTTTTGGCTTCCTTTTTCAGGGCCGGATAGCAACCCAAAAGACTCAAAACGCTGAGAGAAATGAGAAACCTGGGAAAAAACCTTTTGATGCTCAGCATGGTTGTTTCAAAGTTTGAGGATGGGTGTTTTTTTACGATTTCCCGGTTGGTTAATACCACAAAAAACCTTTTTTTTCAAGCACCTGGGGGAACGGGAAAGAGGATAGGGGTTATCCCCGGTGTTGATTTTATGAAGGAAAGAATGTGTTCTTTTTTACACACTGAAAGGATCGCCTATAGAATTGACCTCGAGGTTCCTGATATCAGGAAAGTATTGAGCCAACCAAATCAACAGGATAGGGCATTCTCATTTTATCTCTCCCCTCGGCCTATTTGTTGGCATGCTATTTGCATGAACAATCGTGATATCTATTTTTCATCAATGTTAGGAGCAGAATGTGGATTACAGACAGCGCACGTTAAAGGATGAGGTCAACTGTACGGGTATAGGACTTCATTCGGGTGCAAAGGTCAA
>JABMQV010000472.1 GCA_013203065.1 Desulfobacteraceae bacterium
ACTCCGCACGGTGGCTCCAAAAAGGTTTTTGGCCAGGCCTGAAGAGGCCTTCGCGCCAACTCGTCGTCATAAATCTTTCCCCGAGAAAGCAGGCAACAAATCAATCTTTTGGAGGAACCGCGGATGGATGAAATCCAGGACTATTTTCTGTGTGATAGCTGTTCAAACAAAGACTTCAGACTTGTCTACAATTTTTCCCTCCGGTTCCATGGGGTGAACTTTGCCGATGAACTCATATATGACAGGCTTCAAGAGGAAATATATGAGTGTACCAAGTGCAAGAAGGCCTTTACAAGTCAGGAGATAGAAGAGGGATTGAACAAACTCAAGAAGAGACGCAGGACGCGTTAGACATTTATCTCATACTGCTCCATGTGAAAATCTTTCTTGGCAATAATGGTAATCCGTTTTTCTAGTCTCTTTTCCAGGTCTATTACCGATTCCTGCTCTTCCTCCCTCAGAACATCATCAATCTCCGGGTTTACCATGATATAGGCGTGCCCTCCTTCTTCACCGACGATAGACTCCCTTTCCAGATCCCTGAATATTTCGAAACAAATAGCCCTTTTGGATTTAAGAGTACCCCTCCCTTCGCAATAATAACAAGGTTCGGAGAGTAGTCCGCTCAGGCTTGCCCGCGTTCTCTTTCGCGTCATTTCAATCAGCCCCAGGTCTGACATGGGAAGGATGTTGGATTTGGCCTTGTCTTTACTGAGGGCTTCCCTGAGTGCAGTGAAGACTCGAGTTCGGTTTGAGCTTTTCTCCATGTCAATAAAGTCGATTACGATAAGACCGCCCAGGTTCCTGAAACGCAGCTGATAAGCGATCTCCTTGACTGCCTCCAGATTTGTCTTGAGGATGGTTTCCTCCAGGTTTCTCTTGCCAACATAGCTCCCGGTATTTACATCGATGGCGGTGAGGGCCTCGGTCAGCTCAATCACGATATACCCTCCTGATTTCAACCAGATCTTGTTCCCGAGGGCACGAGGAATCTCCATCTCAATACCGAAGGCGTCAAAGATTGGGTCAGATCCTTCATAGAGCTCCACAGAGTATTTTAATCTAGGGGCGAAGGTCTCGATAAACCCCATAATGCTCTTGTATTCTTCGGGTGAGTCGATAATCAGCCGGTCCACTTCCCGTGTGAATAGATCCCTGACTGCCCGTAGGACGATTGATAGATCCTTATAAAGAAGGGCTGGATTCGACCCCTTTTCCATCTTCTCTTGGGTGTTTGTCCAGAGCTTCACGAGGAAATCCATCTCAGATTTGAGCTTTTTTTTTGAACCTCCTTCGGCAACGGTCCTGGCAATAAAACCGAAATCGTTTGGCCTTATTTCCCGGATGATTGCCTTCAGTCTCTCCCTTTCCTCTTTGTCCTCAATCCTGCGGGATACCCCGATATGATTGACGGTCGGCATCAGGACAAGGTGCCTTCCGGGAAGAGAAATGTGGCAGGTGAGCCTGGCGCCTTTATTGCCGAAGGGCTCCTTGGCCACCTGTACCATAATGTTCTGGCTTTCATGGAGTAGATCTTCTATCTGGAAGGAGATATCCTGGATCTGATCACGCTTTGTAGTCTTGGCATCCAAAAGCTTTGGGTCTTCATCGGCCTTGCCGTTTCCAAGCATCAGTTTTTCAAGGTCAGAGAAATCTCTGTATACGTCCGAGACATAAAGAAAGGCCGTCCGGTCAAGATCGGTATCCACAAACGCGGCCTGCATACCCGGCAATACCTTTACGACCCTCCCCCTGTAGATATTACCCATCAGTTCCTGGCCGGTCTTTCTCTCTATGTGAAGTTCCACAACAACGCCATTCTCAACAAGGGCTACCCTGGTTTCGTAATGTCTTGCATTGATGATGAGTTCATTGGCCATTTCTGGTTTCCTTTGACGTTATTAGGTGAATTTCCGGTTGTCTTACATGAGCACCTGCCTGGTTTTTAAGGTCTGCATTTGACTAACGCTGTCATCGTTTAATGCGAAGATCCCTTTGACTATTTCGGTGGGCCTTAGTTCAGGCCCGGACGTGTTTCTCAAGACCAGTCTTACCGAATCTGGTGAGAGCAGGGTCAGAGATTTGACCAGGGGTTTGGCATCAACCTCATGTTCGCCTTTTCTGCTGCGTTTGACAACCGGAAAATAACTGGCGTTATGGAAGTTATCCAAATCCCTCTTTTTTAATTCTAACCCCTTCAACGTCACCAGGAAATGACTTTCCTTTAAGCCGGACATCTTTCTACTGGAAGATAATTTTTCAACCAGGGTAACCTCGATTCCGTTTGGCAGTTCGCGGTTGAGCCTTGCCTTTATGGTAGAGAGGTTTGAGGTTCCATCCATTTCGATATCCAGTGTTTCCTGCAGGCTTTCAGTCCCCACCGGCAAGGCAGTTGCAAAAGAGAGCTTAGGCATGGGATGGTAGCCCTTGGTGTGGACAAGATTTATTCCAGCTCTCCTGAGCCCCCTGACAAAGACCCTGACGAGTTCCAGATGGCTCAGGTGTTTGGCATTTTCCAGCTTCGAAAAGGTAAGGCGACATTTTGTTGTAATAGGAAACGCAGGTTTGGGGGAAGATTCTTCGGAAGGTGGTGCGAAATCTCTGTCTCTGAAGAGCACGGGAGAAACCGTCTTGTGGTCGCAGACACCACAGTCGAGACATTTCCCCCTGCAGTCAGGGGTGAATTCAGGAATTTGGGCCTTTATCCATTCCCCGGCGAGAAAATCTTTGCTGACACCGGATCTAATATGGCCCCACGGCAGCGGTTCCTCCAGTGATCTTTGTCGGTGAAGATAGGATTGGGGGTTTACTCCGACGGCTTTGAAGGCCTGCACCCAGAGTCCCATTCGGAACTGCTCGGTCCACGCATCAAATCTGGCACCCCTCCGCCATGCCTCTATGATGGACGGGGTCAATCTCCTGTCTCCTCTGGAGAAGATCCCCTCTAACCAACTCATTTCGGGGTTATTCCATTTGACCCGGACACGGGTTCCCTTGAGTCCCTTCTGGATCAACCCTATTCTCCTCCGACCTTCCTCCAATGCGATCTGGGGAAACCACATGAAAGGGGTGTGAGACTTGGGCACAAAGGTGGAGACACTCACGTTCAGGTTAGGCCTTTTGCCTCTCTTACCGGCTAAGGCGGTAATCTGTCTGGACAAGCGGATGATATCCTCAAGGTCTTCGTCTTGTTCGAAGGGTAGTCCTACCATGAAATAGAGCTTTATCAGATTCCATCCCGCACCATACACCATCCGACCCATTCCCACGATATCCTCCTGAGTCAGACGCTTGTTAATGATCTTCCTAAGCCGGTCATTGCCCGCCTCGGGGGCCAAGGTGAAGCCCGTCTTCCGTACTCTTTTTATCTGCTCCATCAACGAGGGGTGTAGGCTGTCGATCCTGAGGGACGGAAGGCTTATGGAAATCTTTTCCCTGGCCTGCCTGTCCATTAAGGCCTTCAAGAGGAGCCCGACGCAGCCATAATCGCCGGTACTCAAAGAAAGTAGAGAAAGGTCTTCGTGGCCGGTCAATTTCATGGCTTTTTCGGCCTTCGCGAGTATGGAATCAGGGCTTCGTTCTCGTACTGGACGGTAGATCATACCCGCCTGGCAAAATCGGCACCCCCGTGTACATCCGCGGGAGATCTCTATTGCCATACGATCATGGATCACTTCAGTGAAGGGTACCACCTGACGTTCCGGGAAGGGATGAGCATCTATATCGGGTACGATCGCCTTTTCAACGAATGGGTGGTCTGAATTCAGGGGTTCAATACACTCAAAAATCCCTCCGGGGGTATAATGTGGGCGAAAATAGGCAGGAATATAGACCCCTTTGATATGGCGTAGTTGAGAGAATAATTCCTCTTTACTCTTGGTTCCCGTCTGTCCAGCTTTACGGATAATCTTGCATATCTGCAGCAGGACCTCTTCGCCATCCCCGACCACTATCAGGTCAAAAAACTCGGCAACGGGCTCGGGATTAAAACAGGCTGGGCCTCCGGCGATGATAAAGGGGGAACTGTCTCCCCTTTCACTCGCAAGGAAGGGGATACGGGAGAGATCAAGAAGATTCAAGACATTGGTATAGGAAAGCTCGTGCTGAAGACTGAAACCGACCATATCAAAACTGGACAAGGGTCGGCCTGACTCCAGGGTGGTGGGGGGTATATTTCTACGTCTTAGTTCCTTTTCAAGATCCACCCACGGGGAAAAGATCCTTTCTGCGCAAAGCCATTCACGACGATTGAGGATGTGATAGAGGATCTTTAATCCCACGTGGGACATGCCCACTTCATAGACATCAGGAAAGGCGAGCGCAACCGAGACCTCCGTGCTGCCGGGCGCCTTTTTGATGGCGTTAACTTCATTTCCTACGTAACGGCTTGGCCGGTTGATCTTTGAAAACCAGGGCTGGTCCAATATGGACATGATAGATATTCCTTCTACAAGAAGTCGTTTTCAAAAAGGACCCCAGGTCCATTGGATGAGGGCAGTGTTAATGGGCTCTGCCTGAAAATGTCTGGGAGGGCGGTTGAGTGACGAAATGCCTTCCGAAGCCCTCCAGGGGGCAAAGGCGAAACCAGGGCCTGTGAACCTGACATCATTAATCGGACGTGGGGAGATAGATGGTGACCATGCCGCCCCCCTCAGGGTGATTGTCGCTGAAGATCTGTCCCCTAAGTCCTTCGATTATTCGTTTTACGATTGCCATGCCCAGGCCCGAGCCCCTCTCTTTTGTTGTGAAGAATGGGGTAAAGGCCTGGAAAAGGGCCTCTTCGTTGAACCCTTCACCGGTATCACGGACAGCAATCTTCACCATCTTTTTCCCTGGTTTGGGAAAACCCGTTTCTATCTCTGCAGTCACGAATAGAAAGCCTTGAACGCCCATGGCCTCGGAGGCATTTGAAAAGAGGTTCCACAGGACCTGCTTGAGCTGCTGGGGATCCGATTTAAGCCTGAGGGGATGTTGAAAATCGGTATGGGCGATCAAGTCTTCTGACCAATGCTTGCTGTTTTGAAAGAGCTCCAGGGATTCCAGGATCAGCTGGTTCAGATCAAACTCCTCAATATTTGCCTCTTTGGGTCTTGCAAAGAGCAGAAAATCACTTATGAGGTGGTTTAGCCGATTGACTTCTCGCGATACGATATCCATGAGCCGGGTGTTTACATCGTCTTTTTCAAGCCCTTCTTTCAACATCTCGATAGACCCGCTTATGGAGGCCATGGGATTCCTGATTTCGTGGGCAATTCCGGCTGCCAGTTCGCCGATGACTGCCAGGCCTTCGACCTTTTTCATTTCTTCTTCGCTCTCCTTTAGCCGTGTTATATCTTGAAAGATAAGGATCTTGCCCTTGTGGTCCCCCAATGAGAGGGAGAGGGGGGAGATGGACAGCCTGAGGTAGAACTTCCTGCCTTCCGGGTCGGGGCAGGTGAAATCAGAAAATACCGGTCGTTGGTCGTCAAATGAAGGCCTTCCAATCTCCTTAAGGGGAAGGTCGGCGCCCAGGAGAGGGAGTGCATCGGTTACGGCCCTGCCATAGACATGACTTGACTTTATCCCAAAGATCTTTTCTGCTGCCGGATTGAAAAGGATAATATTGTCTTGAGCATCCAAGGCCACCAGACCCGAGGTGATACTGTTGATGATGCTTTCATTGAGGGCCTCTAATTTGTCAAAGTCTATCTGTTTTGCCTTTAGCTCAACCCTGCTTTTTCTTGTCTGTTCGGAGAGAAAACTGCTGAGGTATGCCGAAACATAGAAGCCCACCATGTTTGCCAGTATGATAAAAAAGAGGTATGCGCTCTGATACCTTTCCGGATAGCTGGCTTGGCTCCCCAGCGGATGGACAACCCCATAATAATGAAGGTCCAGCAGAAGTCCATAGAGGATGCTGTTGGCGGAGGCAATGAGCAGGCCTCCTTTTCTGTAAAGAATGATACTTCCGCTGATTATGGAAAGGATGTAGAGAAATGAGAATATACTATCAATGCCGCCTGTGGAATATATCAGGGCGGTGATAAAAAAGCTGTCGAAAAACAACTGTAGATAGGCCTGCAACGTAACCTTGTGTGAATATTTGAGCAAAACGATATAAATGAAAGTTGCAAAATATACCGTTGCGATGAGCAGGTAATGGAAGGTCTGGATATGTCCGAAATAGGAATGGGTTTCCCTGCTCTGGATGACTATCAGGGCTCCCAGGAGGAGGGATACGACGATGACCCTCAAGAGCATGAGGACCTGCAGACGGCTAAAGACTTCCGATTGGCGGGTTCCCGGCTCCGACTTGATCATCCTCGTATTTAATCTCCCATTGCTGCGGCCATCTTGAAGATGGGCAGGTACATGGCAATAACCAAGCCGCCTATGGATCCGCCGAGAAATACCATAAGGAGCGGTTCCAACATTGAGGTCAGGGCATCGACCGCTGCGTCAACCTCGTCGTCGTAAAAATCGGCAATCTTCTCCAACATGGTATCAAGCGCCCCTGTTGTCTCACCCACTGAGATCATCTGCACGACCATTCGTGGGAAGATATCATTTTCAGAGAGTGGGTCGGCAATGGTTTGCCCTTCGGCAATACTGGCCCTGACCTCATAAATGACCTCTTCAAGGACGGCGTTACCCGAGGTCTTGGCGACGATCTCGAGCGCCCCGAGGATAGGCACGCCACTGCTGATCATTGTCCCCAGCGTCCTCGTAAACCTTGCGACGGCGACCTTTTTCATCAATGAACCAAATATGGGCAGCTTCAGGCCCAGGGTGTCAATTCTTTTTCTTCCCCCGGTGGTACTCTTATATCTTTTGAACAGGAACACGATCACGATAAGGGCGCCAATCATGTAGTGAAAGTTTCCCTTAACAAAACGGCTCAAGTTCACCACCACCTGGGTGGGGACTGGAAGGGCCGATCCAAAATCTGCGAACATCTCTTCAAAAACAGGTATCACAAAGATCAGGATAACCGCGATGACGATGATGGCGATAGCCACCACAACAATCGGATAGGTCATGGCACTCTTGATCTGGCCCTTGAGCTTCTCCGCCTTTTCAATATAGGCGGCAAGGCGTTGCAAGATGGTATCCAGTATACCCCCGACTTCACCGGCGGCAACCAGGTTTACGTATAGATCATCAAATATTTTGGGGTGTTTTCCCATTGATTCGGCAAGGCTGGCCCCACCTCCCACATCTCTAACCACTTCACTCAGGATTCTCTTGAACGTCTTGTTATCCATTTGTTCGGAAAGAATGGTGAGGCCCTGCACAAGAGGAAGCCCCGCATCAATCATGGTCGAAAACTGTCTGGTAAAGATAACCAGATCCTTCTTTGTAACCTTGGGCTGCATGAAAGAGACATTTTCAAAAAGATCCTTTGGTTTGGGTTTTAGTTTCTTGACGGTAAGATTGCGGCGTCTTAATTGGAGCCCAGCTATCTTTTCATCAGCTGCCTCCAGTTCTCCTTTGACGATCTTGCCCTTTCTTGTCTCTGCAACCCATTTATAGACTGGCATGGTTTTTTTCCCCTAGCTCCTCCGTGGCACAAGAATGGTATCGGCTGCCCGACTCATGAGTAGTGGTCTCTTTTTCCATAGTTTGAATAGGTACTTATCAAAGACTAAATGATTTAGCAGGGTGTGTCAAGAAATCGTCCTGAGAGCCAGTCAAGGCTCCACTTGGATTATTTCTTGCTAAGTGGTATATATTTCGGATAAAAGGGCGGCGAAAGGGATCCGTTTATGGTTGTAATACCATCCACTTCTAATTCATCTTCGAGAACAAAAAAGTTGTCTGGTTCAGACAGACCCGTCGGGCCTGACTGTTGCGAGAAAACCGGTGGTAGAGCCAAAAACCTTAAGCCAACAGAGAGGAGATGGCGATGAAAAAATTCAAATTTGGGGCAATCCTAAGCGTGATGATGGTCTTCGTTGTGACCGGTTTGGTTATGGCCGGCACCTTGGATGATGTAAAGGCCAGAGGGCATCTTATTGCTGGCGTAAATGGCAGTGTTTTCGGATTCAGCATACCGGATGACAAGGGGAAGTGGAAGGGCCTTGACGTTGATACAGCCAAGGCGATTGCGGCAGCCGTATTTGGTGATGCAAACAAGATAAAGTTTACAGCGCTGACCGCTGTTCAACGGTTGCCGGCATTGCAGTCCAAAGAGATTGACGTGTTGTGCCGGAATACGACCCAGACCCTGACCCGTGAGACAACCAATGGGTTAAACTTCTGTCAGGTCAATTTCTATGATGGCCAAGGTTTTCTCGTCCCAAAAAAGCTGGGTGTCAAGAGTGCCACGGAGCTGAGCGGGGCCACCGTGTGTGTCCTTCCCGGAACCACCACGGAATTGAACGTAGCGGACTTTTTCCGGAAAAACAAAATGAAGTGGAAACCGGTGGTAATTGAGCAAACGGCCGAGCTCAGTAAGGCCTTCTTTGCCGGCCGTTGTGACTGCCTGACATCAGATGCTTCTCAGCTGGCCGCACATCGTTCGGTGGCACCCAATCCGGATGATTACGTTCTCTTACCGGAGATCATTTCAAAAGAACCTCTTGCTCCGGCTGTACGCCACGGGGATGATCAATGGTACGACATCGTTGACTGGACGGTTATGGCACTGATCCAGGCTGAAGAGTTCGGTATCACCTCAAAGAATGTGGATAAGATGCTTAAGAGCCAGGATCCTCAGATCCAGCGTTTCCTCGGAGTGACTCCGGGTATGGGAAAGGCATTGGGGCTCGATGACAAATGGGCTTACAATATCATCAAGCAGGTGGGAAATTACGGTGAAATCTTTGAACGAAACGTGGGCCCAAATACGCCGCTAAAACTTGAACGCGGTCAAAATGACCTCTGGATAAATGGCGGTTTGATGTACGCCGCTCCCTTTAGATAATTGAGAACCA
>JABMQV010000473.1 GCA_013203065.1 Desulfobacteraceae bacterium
CCCTATTCGGTCAGGCAGGCCGAGTTCGAGACAATGGACGCCCACCGACGGGCTGCCTTGATACGCCTCACCGATAAACTGTGACGAAAATATAAAACCGCATTTAAGAATAAAAGAGTAGTGCAAACACGGCAAAACAGCTAAAGACATAAAACAAGGAGGTTGATTATGGAATGGGAAGAGAAAAAAGAGGTGAAAAAGGAAAAGGTTTATAATCTCTTCAGGTGCGGTTATGTGGAGGTCAGGGAGTGGCTAAAGGAGACGGATATTATCCTCATACCCCTGGGGAGCACGGAGCAGCACGGAACACACTGTCCGGCCTGTACGGATAGCATCGCAACGGAACTCCCGTGCCAGATTGCCGCGGAGAAGGCGAATGTCCCCTATTTTCAATTGATACCGGTGGGGTATTCTCCACAGCATCTCCATCCACCGGGCATAGGCTCCGGGACGGTGACGTTTAGCGCGACGACGTATCAGAATGTCTTATATGAGATAGGACGATCTCTGATTCACAACGGCTTTAACAAACTGATATATGCCACGGGCCATACTTCCAACATGAAGGCCGTGGACCCCGCCCTGAGGGCATTGAGGTATGAGACCGGTGCATTTATTTGCTGCTACCGGAATGATGCCGAGGCCGTCCCCGGTCTTTTTAAGGGGACGGATATCCTGGAAAACCCCCCGGAGGAAGCACCGGGATGGCATGGAAGCGAGGTAGAGACCTCCGAGTGTATGTACTTTGAGAAACTGTACGGAAAGCAACTTGTTCACCTGGATAGGGCAGAAAAAGACTGGACCCATCCTCCCAAGTGGATTACGGACGTCAGTGACAAATTCACCAAGGCAAATGGATCTCCCTTTCTGACCATGAACGGCCTTGATGTGGCCTGGGTCCCCATGGATCATCAGGAATACAGTGATACCGGCCTCATTGGTCGCCCTGGCAACCCCTTTACGGCATCCGCCGAAAAGGGTAAGCGGATCATTGAAAAAAAGGCTGAAATCATGGCGGAGTTTATCAAGGAAGTTAAGAAGATCAAGGTGGAGGTAAAGAACAGGGACTACTGGAACAGGACCTTCAGACCCATGTAAGCGAGGGTACCCAAAATCTAAGATCCAGAATCCTGCAGCTGGTCAGGGGGGAGTGACATGACCCGGGCGCACGACAAAACCATTGCAATAATTGCCACACTGGACACAAAGGGCCCGGAGGCAGCTTTTGTGAAGACCCGTATTGAGAAAGAGGGCTATGGTACCTTGATTTTGGATACGGGTATTCTCGGCCAAAAAGATGCCTCAGCCCCTCCCCCCGATTACTCGGCCGATGAAATTGCCAAACAGGGGGGGGAGGACCGGTCGGATCTGGTCACCCGGAGCGCCGAGAAGGAAACGCGAAACCGGGGGATCCGGGCCATGTCCGAGGGATCGGCCCGCATATTGGGACGGCTCTACGAGGAGGGGAGAATTCGGGGCGTACTGGGCCTTGGCGGCGCTCAGGGGACCGAAATCTGCACGTTTGCCATGCGGGCCCTGCCCCTGGGAGTCCCCAAGATGATGGTCTCCACGGTCGCCTCCGGTCAAACCCCTTTTGGTATCTATACCGGGACCCGGGATCTCACCATTATGCATTCGGTGGCTGACATCCTGGGCCTCAACTCCCTCACAAAGCGCGTACTGGCAAATGCCGCAGGGGCGGTGGTGGGGATGGCCGATGTCGAACTATCAGAGGAGGACGCCCGGCGGCCGAAAGTGGGGATCACCATTTATGGGCAGACCACCCCTGCCGGACTGTCAATCAAGGCCCTGCTGGAAGACAAGGGTTATGAGGTATTTGCCTTTCATTCCAACGGCACCGGCGGCACGGCCATGGAGGAGTTGGCCGTTGAAGGCTTCCTGGACGCCTTGTTTGACCTGAGCACCCACGAACTCACAGATGAGCTTTTCGGGGGAATCCATGCGGGCGATTCTGAACGTCTTCTGGCGGGGGGACTAAAGGGCATACCCCGTCTCGTGATTCCGGGTGGGCTGGATGTCATTACCTTGCGCGAACCCGAGACGATTCCGGAGGTGTACCGGTCCCAACCTTCTGTCCCCCATAATCCCCACATCACCCTGGTGCGGGTAAATGCGGAGCAGATGATCCGCCTGGCCACGGTGATGGCGCAGCGCCTCAATCAGTCCCGTGGCCCTGTTACCGTGGTAATCCCAAGAGGCGGGTTTTCGTTTTATAACCGCGACGGACTTCATTTTCGGAACCTGGAAGCCGATCGAGCCTTTGTGGATACCCTTCAGGCAAAACTGAAACCGGAGATTCCCCTGTACGAGTTCGATAACCATGTAAACGACCCACCGTTCGTGCCGGAAATTGTGTCTGTCTTTGAGGACCTTTTGAAGCGGGCCGAGACCAAGAGAGGAAACGTCAAGCCATGAGATACACCCTGGATGAGCATGTCCGGCAGGACCCGGGAATCCTGCGTGTTTACTCTGCTGCCCGTCGCATTCACGGCAAAGAGAACCGGTACCATCACAACTTTGATCACGTACTACGAGATCTTTACCGGGCCCTGATGATAGCCACAGACGAAGCGTCAGTCGACTACAGCGCCCTCATCCCGAGTGTCCTGCTGCACGACATAGGATTTTCTGATCCCAGCTTTGAACGTTTGGGACACGATGTGGCGGGCGCGCGTTTGGCCGAGGATTTACTGGGAGAACTCGGCTATGGACAAGCACTTGTTGAGGCCGTCTCCCATTGCATCCGTGCCCATAAAGGGAAGGCCGAACTGCCTGAGACTCTGGAGGCCAAGATACTCTACGATGCGGATGTCCTTGAAAAAGCGGGTCTGGTCTATCTTATATTGGGGGGCAAGATCGTCTGCGAATTCGGCGAAACCATTGACGATCTTCTCAAAAGGGAATCCACGGATCGGAAAAATGAGTTTGAAAGGGGCTTTTACACCCGAAAGGCCAGGGAACTGGATGGCGGGCGATTGGAACAGGTCCTCTCATTGCTTTCCAAGATCAAGGTCGAAATTGAGGAAACTCGCCCCGACTTTGGAATCTGCGAGCAAGATCTCTGGATAGAACAGATCCCGGATCCATCCGTTTGACTCTGGCCTTCCTTGGCCCCCAGTCGCCTTCGAAGCCGGGCTTATGCCACTTTTCCGGCCACCACCAGATCCCCATCCCTGTGGGCCTTCAGGGCGAAGTCATGGATATTCCGCTGCAGGCACAACACCGGGTCTTCGGTGGGAAACTCGCGCCTGTCGTTACGGAGAAACTTCTGGGCTGTCTCATGAAAGACGATCTCCCGGAGGGCCTCGTTGTGATCATATTCAGAGGCCCCCAACAGATGGGCGATATAGCGGGCGCACCACTCATCCTCGGGCGCCTTCTCCATGAGTTGAACACCCATACCCACAATACTGACCTGTTGGGGTGGATTGGAAAGAATATATCGGGCCGTGGCCCTGGCCACACTGTAACTTGCCAACAGCACCTCATCAGCCACATCCAGAGAAGCGAGCGCACCTTGGACACCGGAGGATGTCCGCTGAACCGCGGTCTTGCCTTCAAAAAAACCTGGAACTTGATTCAGGATCTGGCTAGGGGAATTGCCCAGATCAAACCCCTCGATGGGTAAGCCATCAACTTCTCCGATGAGGATCAGGTCTTGGTCTCGTTGTTTCAGACGAAAGGCCTCCTCTGGTGTTGACACCAGGATGGAACGTTTGATACCGAGCGAAAAAAGAAAAGGGGTGCATGTGAAGGCTCGAAATACATCCACCACAACGGCGATTCCCCGGGCTGCTTGAGCACCGGCAAGTAGACTATCACGGGTTACTTTCATAATTATACGTCTTGGAATTCCTACTACATATCGAGATTAAATGGACTTTTGCGAGACCTTTGCCTATGCCCCGTAACTGGAATAATGGAATGGTGGAATAGTGGAATGTTGATTTTGAAAGGAAGAAACACGATACAGTCAGACAGCTATCTCTTGCATGTAAAAGTGTTTTTGTCAGCAAACAGTCGTCCCGTTTCCACAAACCCCTTTATTCCATCATTTCAGTATTCCAATATTCCCTCCGGGGCGTAGGCCCTGTGAACCCGATGCCAATTGGGGCGAAGCCCCTAAGTTCGAATGCTACTCTTATTAACACGATCTCAATCTGTCAAGGGCAAATACGGACGGGAAAGGTCGCTTTACAAAAACGGTCTTGTCGGGCGCCCCGGTTTTGTGTTAATTTGGCGAGCCTTTTGCAACTTCTCAATAAATCCGGGAGTGATGATCAGATTTTGGAGTGGGGTTCGGTGCCCGAGTTTATTGAGAACTTACAGCCTTTTTGGGAAAGGGGCACTGACTGGATTGTTTTTTTGTGAGATTTTTGAGAGACACAGACGAAAGGGGTCATTATGGCCGGTAATTTAGACAAATTTTTTGAGCCGGGAAGCATTGCCGTGATCGGGGCGTCTGCAACCGCCCATAAGCCCGGTAACGATGTGCTTCGCAATATCCTGGCCAATGGGTATTCCGGGGATCTTTATCTTGTCAATCCCAAGGGTGGCGAGATCTTTGGGCGGAAGGTTCACAGCTCTATCCAAGAACTCCCCGAGGGGATTGACCTTGCTATCGTCATCCTTCCGGCCAAGGCGAACCCGCAGACCATCAGGGAATGCGCGGCCAGAGGCATCAAGGCGATTGTCCTTGCTGCAGGCGGGTTTTCAGAGGTTGACGAGGATGGGGCAGCGTTGGAAGAGGACCTCCTGAAGGCTATCGCTGAGACCGGTGTTCGGGTCATCGGTCCCAACACCTCCGGACACACCTCCACACCCCACAAGTTCACTTCAAGCTTTTTTCCCCTTGGCAAGATTCCCCGGGGCAGTGTTTCGTTCCTCGCCCAAACAGGAAATTTCGCCACCCACACCATGCGCTATATTATCACGGGGGAGAACTTTGGCGTGGCCAGGGTCGTGGGACTGGGCAACAAAACGGACCTCGATGAGAC
>JABMQV010000474.1 GCA_013203065.1 Desulfobacteraceae bacterium
CTTTAATTAATTGCGCACCCGGCCACAATTTGTCAAGGGAAATTCTCCACGCCTCCCCAGGATTCTCCTCTAGACCTCTTTACCCTCCATAAAGCTCTTCAATTTCCTGCTTCTGCTGGGGTGTCTCAATTTCCTGAGGGCCTTGGCCTCAATTTGCCTTATGCGCTCTCTTGTAACGCTAAAATCGCGTCCCACCTCTTCCAGTGTATGGTCGGCCTTTTCACCGATGCCAAACCTCATTCTGAGGACCTTCTCCTCCCTGGGGGTCAAGGTTCTGAGGACCCTTCTCGTCTGCTCCGCCAGGCCGAAGTTGACGACGGCATCCCCTGGCGAAACGACCTTTTTGTCTTCTATGAAATCCCCCAGATGACTGTCCTCTTCTTCTCCAATGGGGGTTTCAAGGGAAATGGGCTCTTTGGCGATCTTTAGGACCTTCCGGACCTTATCAAGGGGAAACTCCATCTTTGCAGCGATCTCCTCTGGAGTGGGTTCACGGCCATGTTCCTGGACAAGATAGCGGGAGGTACGTATGAGCTTATTAATGGTCTCGATCATGTGGACCGGTATACGGATCGTCCGTGCCTGATCAGCAATGGCCCTGGTAATTGCCTGCCTTATCCACCAGGTGGCGTAAGTGCTGAATTTGTACCCCCGCTGATATTCAAATTTGTCCACGGCTTTCATTAGCCCGATGTTTCCCTCCTGGATAAGATCCAGAAACTGAAGGCCTCGATTGGTATACTTCTTGGCAATGCTCACAACCAGCCTCAAATTGGCCTGGATCAGTTCTTGTTTGGCCGACGTGGCCTTCTCCAGGCTTTCCTCCACATCCCTGAGGGCCTCTGCCAGTTGTCTGGGGGTCATGTTGGTTCGATCTTTGACCTGCTTTATGACCTTCTCAGCATTCGTCAAAGTTGATTTCAACTCCAGAAGTTCACTCTTTTTGAGCCCAATGGGGGAGATGGCACAGGTGTTCTCGGCAGTCTTAGGTATCTTATTAAAGCACCCCTTCAGATAGGAAATGGATCTCCCCCCAGCCCGTAACATACAGTCAGCAATATCCTTTTCTGACTTCTCAATTTCGGCCACAAGCCCCCTAAATCTCTCAACCATCAGTTCCAGCTGATCCTTTTCAAGGCTGAATGAGCTGATGAGTCTCATCATCTCCTTTTCGTCCTTTCTTATCTCTGCGGTCACCTTCTTTTTTCTCTTCTCCGTACAGCGGACCCTGGATATCTCTCGCCGCTTTGGCTTGATACCCTCGTGTAATCTCCAGATTTTATCGATCATGCCTAAGAGGGATTCCTTCTTCTGGCCTACCTGCATATGATTTTCATCATCTTCCAAGTCATTAATCACGTCCTTCAGCCTGAGTTGCTCATCTTTCAGCTTTTCTCCAAGTTCATATATATGCTCCACTCCTATGCAGCAATCCAGAAGGGCCTTCAAAGTTTCTTTTTCACCCGCCTCGATCCTCTTTGCGATCTCTACCTCTCCCTCTCTGGTAAGCAGTGAAATACACCCCATTTCCTTCAGGTACATCTTGACAGGATCGGAAACCCGGGATGAGGTGTCAGAGATTTCCATGCGGGAGATTTCCTTCTCTTCGGGCCTTACTTTCGCTTTCTTGTCCCTCCTCGCTTTCTCGATTTTTTCCTTAGAAGCCTCATCCACCACCATAATGTCCAGTTCTTCGAACATCATCAGCAGATCATCAATATGCTCCTCCGAGGAGACGATCTCAGTGGACAGGTCGCCATTCATCTCTTCATAGGTAATATATCCTTTATCCTTGCCGATATCGATCAATCGCCTTAAATTGATCATGTCGGTATTTTTTTCCATCATATTTGCCTCCCGCGAGCTTTTATCTTTCTAAGACCTCAGCGGTCCTTGAGCCTTTAGTTTAAGTAGCTTGTTGAGACCTTCAATATCCCCTTTGGCCATCTTAACGGAGTCGGACAACCTCTTTTGATATGCCTTTCTCTCAATCTCCCCCACGGCCTGCTCCACTTCCCCGTCCGAATAAAAGGAGCAACCAACCAAGACTTCCCTAAGTTTAATACGGGCGGTCTCGTTTTCAAGGCTATCCTCCAATTTTCCAAGTGAAACTGTTTCCCCCTTACCGTATTCCTCAAAGAAGGCACCCACGATCTGCGTGACCGTTGGATCGGAGATGAGAATCTGACTCCCACACTCCATGAGCCTTGCAGCAGCATCAGGGTGGTGCACAAGGAGGTTAAGGAGCTGAAGATCCCCATAGTTTTTTTCGGCCTTTGCCCCCGAAACCCCCTCCTTCAACCCTCTATCGAGGCCCTTCGCAGAAAGGTTTTTACCCAAGGTTCTCAGTTCAGAGAGGAGCGCTTCTTCCCTGACCCCAATTCTCTCGGCCATCCGCCTGACATAAAGGGAACGCTGGGTGCTGCTGCGTAAGGCCGACAAAACCGGAAGGATCTCTCTTACGGCATGGACTTTGCCCTCCACGTCGGAATCGCTCCGCTCCAACCTCTTTTCTAGGTAATAGTCGAACATGGAGGAGGCCCGGTCCAAGAGCTCCAGAAACCCGTCCAAACCCTCTGCGTTCACAAAACTATCCGGGTCATGCCCTTCCGGCAGCTCCACCACCTTGGCACTGAGGCCTTCATTCAAAAAGATGGGTAGGCTTTTTAGGACGGCCCCAATCCCTGCCTCATCAGGATCAAACACCACAATGGCCTCTTTGGCAATCCCCTTTATTTTCCGGATGTGGTCACTGGTCAGTGCTGTTCCAAGGGTCGCCACCACCTCCCCCAGGCCGTGCCCTTTTAATGCCAAAAGGTCCATGTAGCCTTCAACAACGACGGCCCTTTCCCTTTCCCGAATCACCGCATGGCTGGAATGGAGGCCATAGAGAGACCCCCCTTTATGGAAGATGGGCGTCTCGGGTGTGTTTAGATACTTGGGAAGGCTCTCATCCAGTACCCTGCCGCCAAACCCCACAACCCGCTCACCTTTTCTAAGGTCAAATATGGGGAATATGATCCGGCCCCTGAATCGATCATAATACCCCCCTTTTTTGCCTGGGACAATAACACCCGCCTCAACAGCGCCATTCAGGTCCATGTTATGGCCCCTGAGGTCTTTTACCAGTCCATCCCATTCATCAGGTGCATATCCCAGACGAAACTCAGCAACCATTTCCCCTGGGATAGATCTCTTTTTGAGATAATCCCTGGCGGCTTTCCCATTGGCAGGATGCTTAAGTGCCTTCTGAAAATAGGCAGCTGTCTTCTCATTAATCCTATAAAG
>JABMQV010000475.1 GCA_013203065.1 Desulfobacteraceae bacterium
GGCTAGATGACTCCATCTTTGCCAATCAGCCGTAAGTCGATCCGCTGTGAGAGGCGAAAATATGGCAAGGAAGAATAGGCTTAAACTGATTGAATAAAAAACATAAAATCATAGACGTCCCCCTTTACGTCCCTGGGATTAATTAAAGGAGAAGAAGTGAAAATAAATGAATCTTTGAGGGAAGAGATCGTACGGAAACAGGTAGAGAAATGGGAAAAGTCACAAATAGAAGAAGAGGGGCAAAGATTAAGCGTTATCACGGTCTCTGTTTTGCCGGGAAGTGGCGGCAAGGTTATCGCAAAACAAATTGCCGATAAGCTCGGATTTGATCTCTTTGACAAGGCCATTATAGAGGTTATAGCAGAAAGGGCCCATATTAGTGCCGCTACAGTGGAAAAGGCAGAGAAACGAAGGCTTTCAGGATTTGAGGATTTTTTTGCATCCATTATCGATGACCATTATCTTTACCCTGGTGCATATCTGAGGCACCTCATTAAGGTTATTCAAGCCATATCATTGTATGGTCGAGCTGTAATCGTGGGCAGAGGGGCAAGTTTTATTCTGCCCCCTGAGGAACGCTTCAGCATTCGTATTATCGCCCCTGAAGACGTAAGAATACAAAATATCGCAAGAGCGTTTGATGTTCCCGAGGAAGAAGCAAAAGGCAGGATTCTGAGAAGGGAATTCAGACGAAGTGCCTTTGCAAAACGATCTTTTCATAGGGATCTGGAAGACCCATACCACTATGACCTTATCGTTAATATGGCAAAAACAGCACCTGAAGAAGCTGTCGAGGGCATATGTGCCCTTTTCAGCGCCATACAGGCAAAATCCGCAAATCGAGACAAGAATAAGTAGGCTGTCTTCTTTGCCCTGCCCCCCCTTTTTAATCCAAAACAGAAATCCTGACGAAAAATGTCAGCTTTCTGAATCTCAATCTATTTCCTTGCGCTGTGCCTCAAGCACCTCGTTTACCTGCAATGGTTTCATGAATCCCATTTCAACCAGAATCTCGCCGATGAGCCGGGGTTTTTCGCCCAAAAGGGCCTTATTCATTTGTATGCTCACGGCCTGACCCAGCTGAGCTGGCGTGACAAATCCCTTTTCAACCGCTATTGTACCAAAACGAATTTCACGACCTCTTATGACCACCTCAATCGCCTTTTGCTATTTTGCGGATCACTTATCCAAGGTCCCTTCCACCTGATATTCAAGATTCAAATCCACTTCGGGAATAGACAGCCAAAGATGTCTCTCCTGCCTATCAGTACTTGCCCATGAGTTTGACAACCCACTTGTGGATTGAGTGGTAGGAGAGGCCACGTTTGAGGTACATGACCGCGCATGTGCCATGGCGTACGTTTATGCCCTTTTCCTCGGCCAAGACCAGCGCTTCGGGGGTTTCAGTGTCCATGTGGATCCAGAGATCCTTGGCCCCGGCATCGGAGACCTTCTGTACCCAGTCTTTGGTCTCTTCCTTGGGGACCTCCAGTACCACACAGTCAACAGGCTCCGGGAGTGACACCAAGTCCGGATAGGTCTTGTCTCCCTCGATCGTTTCAGTGCTCGGGTCCACTGCATAAACCGTCTTACCCTGCGCCTTGAGCGCATTGTATGAAAGCTTGGGAAAGCTCTGCTTGGCCGAATGGCCCACCAATGCATAACTATCGTGCTCCCAGAAGGTCTCATAGTTAGACGCCATTCCCGTTCCTCCTTTCTGTATTTGTCTCACGGTGATTGATCTCTTTGTGCATAACCTATTCGTAGCGGAGTGCTTCTATGGGGTCAAGCAGGGCTGCGCGCCGGGCGGGATAGAAACCAAAAAATATCCCCACTGCCGCGGAAAAGGAGAGTGCAAGCAAAACACTCGAAGGCTTTGCCAACGTCAAGAATTGTGTCCATTTTCCGATCATTTCAGCTGCCCCGACCCCTAAGGCAACCCCGATCACCCCCCCGAAACTGCTCAAGACAATCGCCTCAATGAGAAACTGCAGGAGAATATCCCGGTTTTTTGCACCGATGGCTTTACGAACACCGATTTCCCTGGTCCTTTCCGTCACCGTAACAAGCATAATGTTCATAATCCCAATACCACCCACGAGTAATGAGATGCCCGCTATGCTTCCGAGAAGGATGGTAAACGTCCGGCTCACTTCCGAGGCGGCTTCCACAATCTCCGCCTGGTTATGAATGTGGAAATCATCGGGCACGCCTTCAACCGAACGATGTCGTTTACGGAGAAGTGACGTTGTTCCTTCCTGGGCCTTATCGAGACTGGCATTGTCAACTGCCTGAATATCGATTTCATGAAGATAATCGAGCCCGAGCAGCTGCTTCATGGCCGTTGTATAGGGTATGACCGCCTGATCATCGGGATTATGCCTTCCCCGGCTTCCCTTGGCTTTTGTTATTCCAACAACACGGAAATTAATACCCTTGATTTTTATGGTTTCACCGACAGGGCTGGTCTCCTCGAATAAGTTCTTGGCGGTGTTCGGACCAAGAACGGCAACCCTCGCCATGCGGCTGACTTCACCTTCAGTAAAGGCTCTTCCTTTCTCAATTTGAAAATTTCGAACAGGAAAATAGGTTATGGAGGAACCGATGACATTGCTTTGAATATTCTTGTTGAAATACTTGAGTTGGATATTGCCTCTCACGACCGGGGCAACCTGATACACAACCGGAAGCTGCTCAAGCATTGCCTTGGCGTCTGACAGTTTTAGCCTCTGCGACGTATCAGACTTCACTCCGCGGAAGCCACGTTGCCCGGGATGCACCAGCAGAAGGTTTGTGCCCATGGAAGCAATCCGTTCCATCACCCGTTTTTGTGCCCCTGCACCAAGTGCCAACATGGATATTACAGCTCCCACACCGATGATAATCCCCAACATCGCCAAAAATGTTCTGAGCTTGTTTGCAAACAGACTCTTTAACGCTACTTTGATGATGGTCCAGAAAAGCATTACTTCATCCTGTCCCTTCCTGGTTAATGATTCTTCCGTCCCGGATATGGATTTCCCTTACGCACTGCTCTGCTACGGCCGGTTCGTGGGTAACAAGTACGATCGTTCCTCCATTGGCGTTCAACTTCTTAAAAATAGCCAGGATCTCTTTTCCGGTTTTTGTGTCCAGGTTCCCCGTTGGCTCATCCGCCAAAACAATAGCCGGATCTGTCACTATCGCGCGCGCTATTGCCGTCCGTTGCAATTGTCCCCCGGATAGCTGTGCCGGTTCGTGATTCATTCGATCTTCAAGGCCTACAATCCTTAAGGCCGCTCTTGCCCGATCTTTCGCTTCTGATTCCCCGGCATAAAGGAGCGGGAGTTCCACATTCTCCAGAGCACTCAGGCGGGGGAGAAGATTGAAGCTTTGGAAAACAAACCCGATGTGCTGATTCCGGATCTCTGCCAGGCGATTCAGAGAGAGCTCAGATACATCTTCACCGGCAAGGATATACCTCCCGGAGTCGGGACGGTCCAGGCATCCCAGGATATGCATCAGGGTGGATTTGCCGCTCCCCGAAGAACCTTTTATGGCAACCATCTCGCCTTCCTCAACCTGAAAATCTATTCGGTCCAGGGCCAGGATCTCATTTTCTCCAAGTCGATAGGTTTTGGTGAGCGATTGTGCTTTGATGATCACCGATGTCATCTCCCGCCTATCATCATCCTCATTCCCCTTCCGGATGAAAGGTTTCGTCGCGACTGATCGGTTCTCCAGCGGCTCCTGGCTTCCCCTTTGCGATATACGACCGTATCACCTTGGTGTAAACCGCTGATGATTTCAATGACGACACCGTCGGTGATACCCACTTGAACCGGGCGTTCTTCCAGACTGCCATCATCTTTTTTTAACCGTACAAAATGGCCACCCTTCTCCTGCAAAACAGCCTCAGACGGCACCAGCAGGACCCCCTCTTTCTCGGCAACAATAATCTCAACATTGGCGGTCATCTCCGGTTTCAGCAATAACTTGTTTTTTCCCTGCACCTCAATTTTCACCTCAAAGGTCACGACATTTGACACATTTACACCTTTTGTTGCAATTCGCTCAATCTTCCCAAAGAAGTGTTTTCCCGGAAATGCATCAGCGGTTATGATTACCTTTTGCTCCAGCGCCACTTTGCCGATATCACTCTCATCAACCGAAGCGAGAATAAACAGGTGGCTGAGATCAGAAAGGAGCATAACGCTGGTGCCTCCGCCGACATTACTAATCCCTGAGGAGATGATTTGCCCTGATTGAACGTTACGTTCGGAGACCACTCCATCGATAGGAGCAAATACCTTGGTGTCTTTAAGACGTTGCTGGGCGAGGGAAAGGTTGATTTTGTTCGTTTCTATCTGAGCTTTGGCAAGCTTAACATCCTGGCGCTTATTCTCCAGTTCATGTTCTTTAATGGCCAATTGTTCTATCCGTGCCCGTGCATTTTCCAGGTCAGCCTCAACCTGAATGGCAACCGTCTCAGCCGTCTCTTTGTCTTGCTGGCTGGCAATCTTTCTCTCAAAGAGCTTCTTCATACGTTCCGCCTTGGCACTGGAATCCTTGGCGGAGGCTTTCGCTGCTTTCAAGGCTGTCTCAGCGTTTTTCCGTTCAATGACAAGACCGTTTTGGGCAATCCGAAGATTGACTTGGCTTTGCATGAAACGCGCCTGGGAAGAGGCAAGGGAGATCTTCGCCTGCCTTACCTTCCGTTTTTCATCCACCGGATCGAGTTCGACGAGCAACGCTCCTTTCTTAACCTGATCACTTATATCATAGGGTAGCTTTATGACTTCGCCACTGGCCTTGCATTTTATCTCAACGTCAAGATTGGAGACCACCTGGCCGGTACAGGAAACAGCTGCACGTATCGGACCTTTTTCAACCCTTGCGGTGGACCATTGTGGCGTTTCTGTCTTCACACTCATACCTTTGCGCGCCCAAAAATATCCTCCCGTGATTAACATGGCGCTCAGAGTAAAAAAAATAAGAAGTTTTTTCATAAGCAGCACCTTTTCTAACTGATCCGAAATACCACTGAATATTAACTGAGGATGTTGACACAATTCAACTATTAAAATCCCAGGCCCTATGGACTCCCATGGGAAAATCTCATAATGAGATAAATTGTTGGTGAAAATCGCCGGGGCACCATTTAGGATCGTAACTTCTCAATAAGTCCGGGAGGAATAAGAGGGTTTCTGGAGTGGGGTTAAGCTGCAAGGATGATCGTGATAAACGATTAAGCCGGTGGTTGGAAAAGTGAGGGATGTGTGAAAGCTGTGATATGGCTCGACAAGATTACATGGAGGATTGAAAGAAAGGCCGTGCTGACGCTCCAAAAGATCTATGGCCTGACAAAAAAACCAAGTCCAGCGCGACTTTGGCGTGAAGGGAAAACATTAAACTATACGATGACTCTACTCCATTTTATTTTCACCAGTCCCAGTCATCAGTTAACCAGATAGTCACTCCGGCACAAAGGACGAACAGGAAGAATATGTAAAGGTAACTGCTCATTTCTCCGCCTTCATACTTCCTACTTCGGTGCTGTCCGTAACGACACAAGGTCGCTGAACATTTATTGATGACAGGGACCTTGGGTTATCCGGCGAAATTCTTTGAAAGAGAGGCTGCATAGGGCAACCAACGAAAAAGGATTGCACCCTTTTGAATAAAGTTGGGCACTGTTTCAGTCACGGCGTAAATACCTGCTGCAGCAAAAAAGCTCGTCACCATTATGAACAGGTAGAGCTTTGCTTGTTTCTTGATGATGTTTTTTCGTATTTTCCTGTAATGATAATGATAAGGCATTGGTTAATTCCTTACTCCTGGGATATATTGATTGAATCTCGAGTACCTCTAATTACCTCAAAACAAACAACAAACATAAAGAGGTTCACAAAATATCGGATAATCAAATAGGTCTGTTTCAGGTAACGCCATAATGCCAGAATAAAAAAACGCAACTCGCCGCTATGAGCAGGTAGAGCTTTGCTTGTTTTTTGATGATGTTTTTTCGCATTTTCTTGTAACGATAGGTCATTGGTAATTCCTCACTCTTGGATTATTTTGAACAGATATTGATTCGTCGCTGTGGGTTCCTACGTCACCACAACGCACGATCCATGCCATAATCAGTCAAACAGGGTTTCTGGCTATATTTTATTAGTTATTTCGAATAGTTAACTTTCAAAAAGCGGTGTTTTAAATAAATCTCCCGGAAAAAACCCTCAAGGAGAACTGTATCAAATTGAGACGAAAAGGGTGATTGCCTCAAAATGAAACACCGGGCTTTATGGCTTAGGGCCCGAAATTGAAAAGATTGCTTGTGTTTTTGTAAGATTATGCAATTATTAATAATATTAGGATCAAAAATGGTGGAGATCTGCCCGAATCCGGCTAGGAGGCTCTCCGAGAATGAGATTGTTTTTTCAAGATCAAGGAA
>JABMQV010000048.1 GCA_013203065.1 Desulfobacteraceae bacterium
GCCGTAGCCCTTGCGCTCATCAAACCACTTCACGGTTCCATTAGCCATAGTGACAACCTCCTTTCAAACTAATTGTTACGGTTCCAAACTTCAGGTCGCCACTTTTGACAAATGGTTCTTTCCTGAAACGAAACCCGAACATCAATAAAGGCGCATCTTTATTGATCGATTTCCCTATACCCTGTTTTGGCATAAAAATCAAGTTTTTTATTGATAAAAGACCTTCAATTGGGTGAATGAATATGTGAGGCGGTATTTGATTTTTTCACTTGCCCTTTGAAAGAACTTAAATAGAATGCTAATGGATAGGACGAAGATGGGATGCGAAAATGCGAAGTTCTTTTTGCGCAAGCCCTAAACACTTTTATCGAAGGGAGCCATATGATGGATAAAGAGGAATTTCGACGATTCGGCTATAAATTTGTTGATTGGGTGGCGGACTATATGAGTGAGGTGGCGGACTATCCTGTGATGTCACAGGTGAAACCGGGAGACACAAGAGAAAGGCTTCCTTCAGGGCCGCCAGTCAAGGGTGAACCCATGGAGAAGATTTTTGAAGACTTTAAGGAAATTATCCTGCCGGGAATTACACACTGGCAGCATCCTTCCTGGTTTGCCTACTTCCCGGCCAATAACAGCCCCCCTTCCATTTTGGCTGAATTGTTGACTGCCGGTATGGGGGCCCAGTGTATGATTTGGCAGACCTCTCCGGCAGCGGCCGAACTGGAAGAGGTGGTCCTGGAATGGTTACGCAACATGCTCGGCCTTCCAGAAGGAATGGCCGGCGTTATACAGGATACGGCTTCAACTGCGACCCTGTGTGCCTTGCTCACCGCAAGAGAAAAGGCCACGGATTTTGAGGCAAACCTTAAAGGGCTCAAGAAACGGCTGATCGTGTATGCCTCGGAGGAAACACATTCAAGTATCGAGAAGGGGGTCAAAATCGCGGGGTACGGGAAGGAGTCTCTGCGTTACATACCCACGGATGATTCGTTTGCAATGATCCCCTCAAGGCTGGAAGAGGCAATTGTTCGGGATAGGGACGAGGGGTTATGCCCTGCCTGTGTCATTGCCACCCTTGGCACCACCTCTTCAACCGCAATCGATCCCTTGGATGCCATTGGTAAGATATCGAGCAAATATGGGCTGTGGCTCCATGTGGATGCTGCCTATGCAGGGACAGCCGCTATAATCCCAGAGAAGAGGGCAATGTTAGAGGGGGCAGAGCATATGGATTCCTTTGTCTTTAACCCACACAAATGGATGCTTACCAACTTCGATTGTTCAGCCTATTTTGTAAGAGATCCGGTGACACTCATCCGAACCTTTGAGATACATCCTGAATACCTAAAGACCGGGGTGGATGCCCAGGTGAAAAATTTTCGCGACTGGGGGATTCAGCTTGGCAGGAGGTTCAGGGCCCTGAAGTTGTGGTTCGTCATCAGGTCTTACGGGGTAGAAGGGCTTCAGAGGATGGTAAGCAAGCACCTGCGGCTGGCCCAGACCTTTAAAGGGTGGGTAGAAGACCACGAAAACTTTGAACTGCTGGCACCCGTGAACCTGAGCGTGGTATGCTTCAGGCTGAATCATGGAGGTCCTGAGGAGGACCTGGACGACCTGAATCAGAGATTTCTGGAGAGCCTCAACAGGACCGGAAAGGTGTTTTTGACCCAAACAATGCTAAAGGGCAGATACGCCCTTCGTATGGCAATAGGTCAGAGGACCACCGAGGAACGCCATGTGAAGGACGCGTGGGATCTGATTGTGGAAAAGGCCAAAGAGGCACTAAAGACATAATAGACCGGTCTTTACCCCGGCCTTTTCTCACTTTTTCATTCGAGCGATCTCGTCATACATCTCAATTCCGGGCGCCCCATCCAGAAGGGGGCCCATGACGTTCAACAGCTCTTTGAAGTATGGGGTCGCGCTGTGAAAGTCCAGGGCATTTTTGTCTTGATAGCGCTCATAGAGCAGAAACAGGGTCGGATCATTCTGTGACCGGTGAAGCGTGTAGGCCAGGGTTCCTTCCTCCTGTTCAACTTTGCTGACCATTTCTCGAAGGGTCTTTTCCATTTCCTCTGCCTTGCCGCTCTTGGCTTTTAGCTTTGCTACTACGATCATTTTCTCCTCCTTCTGCTCTAAATTCGTATGTTTTTACTGGAATATGCGGGGCTTTCCGTGCTTGCGGGGTGGCCTTTGCCAGGGGGGGCGAGGTTTTGACTCAGAGATCCTGGAAATTTTCCAGCGCCTCCAGCACTTCTTCAGCGTGTCCGTTTACACGGACCTTGCGAAAGATTTTCTTCAAAACCCCCTGTTCGTCGATGAGGAAAGTGGAGCGCTCAATACCCATGCGTTTTTTTCCATACATATTTTTTTCTTTATAAACGCCGTAGGATTCTGCCGCTTTATGGTCAGGGTCGCTCAGAAGGGGAAATGCGAGTCCATGCTTTTCCCGAAACTTCTGGTGAGATGAAATTGAGTCAGGACTGATACCCACAATTCGTGCCCCCTGTTTCTCGAATTCCGCACTCCAATCCTGGAATGCAACTGCTTCCTTGGTTCACCCGCTTGTGTTGTCCTTTGGATAGAAATAAAGCACCACCTTCTCACCCTTCATATCACTGAGCCCAAGCGGGCCCTCTTGATCGGAGGGCAGTGAAAAGTCAGGTGCCATCATCCCTTCAGTGAGTGGCTCTTTCATGTTTGTTACCTTCCTTTCTTTCTCGCTCTCATCACCGAGAGTCAAGGTTGGTACATTACCGGTAGATAAGTAATGAGGATTATTCTATCACGAGGATATCTATTTGTACATTTGACTCCACCCAAAAATACTCCTATATTAGCAATATTGTCAAAAAGTCAAGCAATGCTTTTTGGGCCGAAAAGGAAAGGACCGACCTATGCCCGACATTAGACAGGGGTTATTCAGAAAAATACCCGCGGTTGATCGCCTATTGACAGCTACACAGCTTCAACAGATTTCCGGTGAATACCCCCGGGCCCTGATCCTGAAGGCCATCAATCAGGTACTTGATGATCTCCGTGCAAAGATTCAAAATGGCGAGATTGAATCCCAAACCCAGCTGGGCCTCGACCTGGTTTCGAACCGGGTGATAGAAAAACTGACGATAATATCAAAGGCAAGCCTGAGGCCGGTCATTAATGCAACCGGCGTGGTGGTTCATACCAACCTGGGAAGGTCTATTCTCGCCGAGAAGGTCCTCCGCAGGTTCCGGTCGCTGAGCGGAGGGTACAGCAACCTGGAATACGACCTCGAGAGGGGCGTGAGGGGAAGCCGATATACCCATGTTGAAGATATCCTCAAGGACTTGACCGGGGCTGAGGCCGCGATGGTGGTCAACAACAACGCCGCGGCTGTCCTCGTCTCCCTTGAGACCCTGGCCAGGGGACGTGAAGTGGTGGTGTCCCGGGGACAGCTGGTGGAGATAGGCGGATCTTTCCGCATTCCGGATGTGATGCGCAAGAGCGGAGCCAGAATGGTGGAGGTGGGAACCACCAACAAGACTCATCTCAGGGATTATGAAGAGGTTATAGGCCCGGAGACCGCGCTTTTGTTGAAGGTCCACAGGAGCAATTTCGAAATTGTTGGTTTCACTGAAGATGTTCCCCTCATGGAACTTGTGGGATTGGGGAAGAGAAACGGGATTCCTGTCATGGAGGATTTGGGCAGCGGGTCTTTTGTGGATTTCTCAAACTATGGTCTTGTCAGGGAGCCGACCGTGCAGGAGACCCTGTCACAGGGAGTCGCTCTGGTAACCTTCAGCGGTGACAAGCTGCTGGGTGGGCCCCAGGCCGGAATAATCCTGGGACAGAGGGAACTGGTAGAGGCAATCAAAAAAAATCAACTGAGCAGGGCATTGAGGATCGATAAGCTCACCCTTTTGGCCCTTGAAGAAACCCTGAGATTGTACAGGGATGAAAGAGTTGCCGTAAAGGAGATTCCGACCCTGAGGATGATATGTCAGTCCCACGGGGCTCTAACAAAGAAAGCTGATCGCCTGTTCAAGCTGATCGGGAAGTTGAGGACCCGTAATTTCTCTATAGAATTTTCAGAGGGGACCTCAATGGTGGGTGGAGGCGCACTCCCGCTTTTGGAATTGCCAACCCGCTTGCTGGGTTTGATCCCCGGAAAGCTCGCCTCTCAGGTCATGGAGGCACGGTTGAGGTCATACAATCCGCCGGTGATTACAAGGCTCGAAAAAGAAAGGGTCTTACTGGATGTAAGGACCGTGCAAGAAAGGGAGCTGAAGACAGTCGCCCAGGCCATCAAGGATCTCGCCCAAACGGAGTAGACTTTATTCCTTTCCAAGACCTCGCAAGGGGAGAGACGGCCTTTTCCGGGTCCTGGCAGGTTTCACCCTATTTCCTCTTCGAACGGAGGAGGAATTGGCCCGAAGAGACGCCGTTTGCGTCTGTTTTTTCAATCCTGTGCCAAGTTGACAAATTACACCAAAAGCTATAGGTTTTTCTAGATTAGGGTTGTACGCCATGCTTGGCGCAAAGGGGGCTTAATTGAAGAAGATCATTGAAGAAATTCTTAAAGACAGCCTAAAGGTTAAGGAGGTATTCATAAAGGAGAGCATTCCGAATTTGATCTTCCTGGCGGAAAAGGTTGCCCTGGCCTTCACCGCGGA
>JABMQV010000476.1 GCA_013203065.1 Desulfobacteraceae bacterium
TGAAGGGAACGGCATCAAGATCATTACCCTTGGCGATGCAAAGGAGCCAAGGAAACTCACCGAGGCCATAAGGGAGGGATTTGAAGAGGCCCTCAAAATTTAAAAATCCATCGCCCATCTTGAGAAAGAAAAAAATCTTGCCTCTTTACGAAAGTAGTCGTAAAAAGAAAAAAAGCTGAAAGGGGGAGAAGATGAACAAGGGTCACGATGAGGAAATGGAAAACATCATGGACGAAAGCCCCTATGAAATGGGGTACGGTCCGGATGGTGAAGATCCAGGCCGTGATAGGCCATACGGCGATCCCGGAGGTCAAAAAAAATTCCTACTTCTCGGCGGTGTAGGTATCCTGCTTCTGATCCTTCTTATCATTGTATTTTTCGGAACCGGTGATAGAGCCAGCAGCGAGGAGCTAATTACCCTAAAGACCAAGGTCAACGGGATCGGGGCCAAGCTCACGCAACTCGATGAAATTGAGAACAGGATCGCTCTCCTTCAGAAACAGGAAAAAGAGCTCCGGCAGTCCATATCAAGATTAGATAATTCGGGAAAATTCCTTAGAACGCGGGTGGACGAACTGACCCAGAGGCTTGGCAGCCCAAAAAAAAGCACGGCCTCCGGAGCAGCCAGGGCAAAAACCTCAAGTGCCATCAAAAAGAAGGCTCCCACAGGGACAAAAAGCCGCTATTATGTGATCCGCCGGGGAGACAGTCTTTACAGAATTGCCAAGAAACACAATTTATCGGTAAGTGAACTATGCCGCCTCAATCAGATAAGCACAAAACAGGCCATTAAACCGGGCCAGAGACTGTTGGTTGCATCAGGCGCCCGCTAAACCCGCTGCTTGAGATTTCCTTTTTGTCTCGATGACCCCCTTTGCCCATGCATTGTTTTTGTTTGCCTGCATTATGACCTGAACACAATCCACCAGCAATCACCTTGACACCCACTCTTATTCTATTTATTTACTGAAATTATCATTCTTGACCAAAGGGCATGAGGATATTTTCAATGAAACCGATTATCCTGGGTACGGCGGGACACATCGACCACGGCAAGACGTCTCTCATAAAGACCCTTACAGGCATCGATACGGATCGCCTCAAGGAGGAGAAGGAAAGAGGTATCACCATTGAACTGGGGTTTGCCCACTTTGAATTACCGGGGGGGAAACTCCTTGGAATCGTGGATGTCCCGGGTCATGAAAAATTTATCAAGAACATGGTCGCAGGAGCCACCGGTATCGACCTTGTGGCCCTTGTGATCGCCGCAGATGAAGGGGTCATGCCGCAGACAAAAGAACACATGGAGATCTGCGAACTCCTCAAGATCCGGTATGGCCTGGTGGTGCTTACCAAGATCGACATGGTGGAATCTGACTGGCTGGAGTTGGCGAGAGAAGATGTCAGCGAATATCTTGAAGATACATTTTTGGCCGACGCTCCCATTATCGAGGTGTCTTCTCTAACAGGACAAGGCCTCGAGGAACTGGTTCAGGCGCTTGACCGGCTGGTTCAGGAAATCCCCGAACGGGAGATGGGCCATCTCTTCAGGCTTCCCATCGACCGGGTGTTCACCATGAAGGGCTTTGGTACGGTTATTACGGGGACCACTGTCTCAGGGAAAATCCGGACCGGCGATGAAATCACCATCTACCCCCAGGGAACCAACGCCAAGATCAGAGGGATCCATGTGCACAACAAAGAGGTCGACGAAGTACAAGCCGGTCTGAGGACCGCAATCAACCTCCAAGGCGTTGAAAAGACAAGCCTAAGCAGAGGGAATATCGTTGCAACCAAAGATTCCCTTAGGCCAACCTACATGGTGGACGTGATCCTCGACCTGTTGCCGAGCACGCCCCGCAACCTAAAAAACAGGGCCAAGGTGCGTTTTCATAATGGGACTTCAGAGGTCATTTCAACCCTTGTTCTCCTGGACAGGGATGAACTGAAACCGGGTCAAACCTGTCTTGCCCAGATCAGGCTCGACGAACCCACCACGGTATTGAGGGGTGACCGCTACGTCCTCAGGAGCTATTCCCCGGTGCGAACCATAGGGGGTGGTGAGATTCTTAACCCCCTGCCAAAGAAAAAAAAACGTTTCTCAGAGCCCGTCCTCTCGGATTTGAGACTACTCCACAAAGGGGAGTTGAAGGAGGTTATCAAACTGTTTGTTTCTATGGGGCGATTTCAGGGTCTGGAAGAGACAGAGCTCTCTTTCCTGGCGAACACAAGCAGGAAAAAGCTGGATGAGGCCCTGACGGGCCTTAAGGCCCAAAAGAAAATTATCCAGTACGACAAAGAACGCAAAATCCTCATACACGAAGACTTCCTGCGAATGGCGAGGGAAGAGATCGTCCAGACCATCACCCGATATCACAAAGATTTTCCCCTCAAGATGGGGCTTCTCAAGGAAGAACTTCGATCAAGGACCGCAGGGAAAAATAACCCCAAACTCTTCAATCATATCATGAACCAACTTACCCGGGATGGGATCACTGTCCTGGAAAAAGAGATCGTACGACTAAAAGATCACCAGGTGACGCTGGCCCAGGACCAAAAAAAGGTACGGCATAAGCTGGAAGAAACCTATTTGAAAAGCGGGCTCCAGCCCCCCTACTTCAAGGAATTAAAAGATAAATTTCCTGGAAATTCAGGGGCAGAGGTCCTTGAGGTCATGTTCAAGGAAGGCGTCCTGCTCAAGATCAAGGAAGACCTCTATTTTCACAGCAAGGTCGTAGCGGATCTCCAGGAGAGGCTGGTTAATTTCCTGAAACAACATGGCGAGATAAGCACCCCCCAATTCAAGGATATGACCGGCGCCTCCCGTAAATATGTCATACCCCTCATAGAGTACTTTGACAAATCCCAGGTGACGGTCAGGGTTGGGGATGGCCGTGTCCTAAGGAACAAATAATGGCAAAGGGACTGACCGCTGCCTTGGGTCTGGGCCCAAGGGAGCATGTGGCCTTCGTAGGCGGGGGTGGCAAGACGAACCTCATGGAGGCACTGGCACAAGAGTTGACGTTGGGGGAGGCAAGGGTCGTCACGACAACCACCACAAAGCTCAGGCAATCGGAGGCACGTCGTTTTCCCTGCATAATCCTTTGTGCCTCCGGTTCTCGCTGGCATGAAAGGCTGAGAGACGGGCTTGAAAAATATGGATCCGTATTTGTGGCCCGGCGTTTTATAGAACCAGAAAAGGTGGAGGGAATAAATCCTCAGCTGGCAGACTCGCTTTTCAAAGACCCTCTGGTTGATTATCTGATAGTGGAGGCGGATGGCTCGGCTGGACGTCCTCTCAAGGCGCCGGCGGCCCACGAACCCGTAATCCCCTCATCAGTAAGCCTGGTGGTTGCCGTGATAGGGCTGGAGGCGATCGGCAGGCCGCTTGGGCCTCAGGTTGTTTTTAGACCCGAGTTCTATGAAAGAGCTACCGGACTCAAGCAGGGCCTGATGCTCACCCCTGATGCCATTGCCAAGATCTTCAGATCGGCTCAAGGGCTCTTCAAAAATACACCCCACTCAGTAAGACGGGTTGCATTCTTGAACAAACTGGATCTTCTTTCCGACCACCAGAAGGTCAGAGAACTGACCGATCTGTTGCTCCAAGGACCGCACCCTGCGGTGGATGCGGTGGTTTCGGGCTCTGTCTTGGAGAAAAGTTATCGCGTAGTGGAACGACAACAAGGGTGACGGTCCAGCCCCTTGATGTCACTGTGAGCAAAGGTAGGAGGTTACCATGTCAAAAAGCACCCACCGCTTTGTGGAAGAATATGACGGTCTGGTGGGTTTTGGGTTCAGCCGAGACGTAGATGAATGTACAATCACCTATTACCTTCAAAGATTTTCAGAGGACGAGCTGATGGCCCTTATCAGGGGTCGCATGTCCCAAAAAGACATGGAAGAGCTTTTTAATGTCATCACCCGCCTCATGAAGCAGCACCTGACCGAAGAGGAATACCACAAACATTTTCTCAAGGATGATGGGAAATAAAGGGCGCTAAGGCCTCAGCGAGCCACTCCCGGTTGGACCGCCCGGTCGACCAAATAAGAAGTCCGAGTTCTTCTGCGTGTGTCTGCAGCCAATCAGAAGATTCTCTCAAACACCTCCTGATACGTCTTCAACACCCTTTCCCCAAAACAGACAAACACGATTTTCTCCAGACCCTCGTTGTTTTCTAGGAATCTCTTGGTCTCTCTCATGGCAATCTCTGTGGCCCTTTCCAGGGGAAACCCGTATGCCCCCGTACTGATGGAGGGAAACGCAACCGTTCTTGCCCCACGCGCCACTGCTGCCGCCAGGCTGTTCCTGTAACAATTGGCCAAGAGGTTATCCTCGTTCTTATGACCCCCGGCCCAGATAGGCCCCACCGTATGGATTACCCTCTTTGCCGGAAGGTTATACCCCTTGCTTACCCTTGCCTCTCCGGTCGGACATCCCCCCATTTGGCGGGTCTCCTCCAACAGCTCGGGGCCCGCTGCCCGGTGGATAGCACCGTCCACCCCGCCGCCTCCCAGCAGAGAAGTGTTGGCGGCATTTACTGTGGCATCGACCTCTTGCTTTGTAATATCCCCTTCTACAATCCTTATCTTCTCCTTCATCAGACCCCTCCTTCCCTCCTGTGTAACAGTTCAGGTGTTTTTGACAGGATTAACAGGATGAACATGATTATTTTTCTTATCTTGTTGATCTATCAGTTCAAATCCCTGATTTTGTGTTTCACATCGACCTTTCTTTCTCCAGACTTCAGAATCAGCCCTACAGGTTTTCCCGTTGCAACGAGGTAATTCACTCATTGAACTTCATAAGATTTTATGATTCGTCTCACTGATTAAGTTCCAGGATGACTGTATCATCAACCATAATATCAGTTACAAATTCACCTACCATTTGATTGAAATCATAACTATCCTGTTATCCTGTTTATCCTGTAAAATACTTACGGTCCCCGGATTCCTGCCCAAACTGTTAGGATCCCATAAGCACAAAGCGCCCCTACAATGAGGTAATAGAGAACCGCTTCCCCCAGACGGGCTATCCCTTTCCTACCCTGTTGTCCCGAGGGAACTGAAGATCGCCCCCTTTTTCCTGCCAGCGGGAGGGCCAGCAGGCATAACAAAAAAAGCCCCGGGATGATGAGACCCGCCAACATCGCCGGCATGGTCTTTAAAAGGGTTTGGATGCCCAGAAAGAACCAGGGGCCCTTGACCTCGCTCACCAAGGCATCCGGTGGAATATCCACATAGGGCTTGACAATAAGCGCATACAAAAAAAGCCCCGTGGCCGCCAAGGCCAGAAATTTGTGGTCTGGCATCCATTCGCGGATGTGGGCCCTTAGGAAGTAGACGATAAGAACGGGCAGGAAAAAACAATGGTAGAGATAGGGGAGGAAAAAGAACCCCTTTCCCGGAACCATAAACAACTTTGACGAAGGAACCCCTATCAGGGGAATCTCCCTTAAAATATTCATAAAAATCTGGCCGGCAAAGATCCCTTCCTTGTCGCCTTTGAGGATAAAGCCGGTAAACAGGGTAAAAAAACAGAGGCCCAGGGAGACGATCAGGAGATTCCATTCACCCGCGGAATACACCCTGTAACGCCTTCTCAAAAAGTGATCCACCGTATGGATCACCATCAGCATGACAAACACCTGTCCGGAGGCGTAATGAAGTTGTCTGAAAAACCACCCATAGGGAACAAGGGTGGTGATTTCCTCCACGTTTTGAAAAACATTTCCCATGGGGCGATAATAAAACGTGAGAATAATCCCGGAGATGATACACAGGATCAGCGATGCGAGACCCAGCCTCGGAAAATAGGCGAATATATGCATACCTCTTTTTGTCACTCGTTACCGCCTCACGATTCACCACGAAAAAACAGAGGTCGCAGAGGAATCAATCCTCCCGCAGGGATGTGGCATTTTCCTTTCAGCCCTCTCAGCAGCAAGGAGAAAGGCATAACAAACTCAGCCTCCTTTGGGCGTCTGCGGCGAATCAAATATTTAATGTCACAACGATATCCTTGTTTTTCTTCGTAGCAAAGGGGACCCTCAAAAGATCCTTTTTGGCAGGTCCGGATATCCACTTTCCCCACCGGTCAAACACACTCCCGTGGCAAGGGCATTGAAACCTCTGAGACACTGCACCATAGTTGAGCATGCACCCCAGATGCGTACAGCGCATCGAGAAGGCATAGATGTCGGTAACCTTTCTCACCAGGCACACCCCTTCCTTGAAATTCAGGACAGACTGCTGCTCATCGGGGTGAAAGACAATTTTCTTGGTTCGGCTCTTCTTAAAGGTCATAAACGACAGCGCGGGATAGGCCAAGATAGTTCCCCCAAAAACATAAAATAGCCGCGAAAGCCCTTTCTTAATGAATCCCCTTCTATCCATATCCCTTTCCGCGTGTCCCCAATTGGAAGACCAGTCCCTATTCGCATCTCCTTTGTTTAGGAAAGTAATCAAAAATATCAAAAAAAATGTAACTTCTCAATAGGTGCAGGAAAAATAACCGGAGGGTTCTGAAGGGGGGTTTTGCTGTTTTTTGGCCGAACGTCACTGTGCCCGAGTTTATTGAGAAGTTACCATTGAAAGAGAGCCGGAAAATGTGGAACCTCCTTTGAGCCCTCTCTCAAGACTGATATAAAGTATATCAGAGTCATCAATGCCGGTACACCGGGTTTTGATACGGCTCAGAGCATCGGAAACCTGGCCTTGAGAATTATGCCCTTTAAGCCGGATATTGTGATAATTTATCATGCATACAATGACTTGAAGGCTATCAGACCCA
>JABMQV010000477.1 GCA_013203065.1 Desulfobacteraceae bacterium
CCGCTACACATCTTCCCCTCCTTCCCAAAAAAGGGGGGGGATATCCATGTGGCCAAATACCTGGCGCAGTGTCTGGAGTCTACGGGTCTGCCAGTTGATCCTGACCGGTCTATGAAGGCCATCCTCACCAAGGGACTGTCGCTGGAAACAGCCGCTCCTGTGATACAGGACAAAATGGTCTTTCATCCCGGCTCAGGTGGCCCCAAGAAGAACCATCCCCCCGATTTCTGGCTCAACCTGATCGCCGGACTCAGCGCGGAAACCGAATTACAGAGGCTAAGACCCCTCCTGCTGTTCGGCCCAGCCGAAAAGGCCATTTACCCCTTCTTCAGAAAGGCCTTGAGTTCAACCGGGGCGCAAGTCTATTTTTCCCCTGACAGGGATCTGCTCACAAGGATCCTAAAAGAGGCGGCCCTATACCTCGGCCATGACAACGGGATCACCCACCTGGCGGCCATGCTGGGGACACCCACCGTTGCCCTCTTCAAGGAATCCAATCCAAATCAATGGAGGCCACTAGGACCCTATGTCAAGGTAATTAAGCAAAAGAAGGCAGACCCTGGGCTGATCAACAAGGCTGTCGAGGCCTCCCTGTCACTCCACTGCCCAAGGCCTACAGCCCACCACCCACCACCTACTGCGCACTAATCACCGATCACTGCCCACTGCCCACTGCTCTTCTTAAGCCCTTTTCTCTTGTCACCGAGACATGGATCTCTTATAGTCCCAGTGAAGGCTTGATTATCTACTGATCCCTTTTAAACAGGAGGAAATCATGGAATTAATAGAGGCAGTTTTTGCAAGGGAAATCCTGGATTCCAGGGGGAATCCAACCGTAGAGGTGGAAGTGGGGTTGAGCGATGGCAGTTTTGCCAGGGCAGCCGTCCCCTCCGGGGCCTCCACAGGGAAATATGAGGCAGTAGAGCTGCGTGACAAAAGGAGAAAACGGTATGGAGGAAAGGGGGTCCAGCAGGCAGTCGACAATGTGAACCAGATAATCGCTCCGGCGCTTTTTGAGATGGATGCCACAGACCAACGTCTTATCGACAAGACCCTCATCGAATTGGATGGTACCCGTAACAAGGGCAAGCTGGGGGCCAACGCCATCCTAGGTGTCTCCCTGGCCGTTGCCAGGGCCGCTGCCGATTCGCTTTTTATGCCCCTTTACAGGTACATAGGGGGAACAAATGCGTGTCGGCTTCCCATGCCCATGATGAATATCCTAAATGGCGGGCTTCACGCCACCAACAACATGGATATGCAGGAATTCATGATCATGCCCATCGGGGCGAAGACATTTAAGGATGCGCTGCGCATAGGAGCGGAGGTCTTTCATGCCCTGGCAGGCGTCCTGAAAGAGAAAGGGTTTTCCGCCGCAGTGGGTGACGAAGGGGGCTTTGCACCGGACCTGAAAGATGATGAACAGGCCATCGAGATGATCCTGGCGGGTGTCAAAAAGGCGGGTTACCGGGCCGGAAAGGATGTTGTGCTCGCCCTGGACCCTGCCTCTTCTTCCTTTTACAAAGCCGGTAAATATGTGTTTTACAAATCGGATCAGTCCGTGCGAAGCGGGGCCCAGATGGTCGATTTTTACGCCGACTGGGTGGATCGTTTTCCCATATATTCCATTGAAGACGGTCTTGACGAAAATGACTGGAAGCATTGGAAGGAAATGACCGAGCGGCTCGGAGACCGCATCCAGATCGTTGGGGATGACCTCTTTGTGACCAACACCGAACGCATTGCCAGGGGAATCAAAGAGAAATCTGCGAATGCCGTATTGATCAAGCTGAACCAGATCGGTACCCTGACAGAGACCCTGGAGGCGGTCCGGATGGCCCACAGGGTAGGTTGGAATGCCGTGATTTCCCACAGGTCAGGTGAAACAGAGGATACGTTTATCGCCGACCTGGCGGTGGCAACCGGGACCGGGCAGATAAAGACCGGTTCTTTATCCAGATCCGAAAGGATATGTAAATACAATCAGCTGCTCAGGATAGAAGAAGAGCTTGACGAAACCGCGGAGTTCGGGTGGGAACTGTAGGATTGATGATTTGTGATTGATGATTTGTGATTGAATGGTTTTGACCGAAAGGAACTGACGCATGGCATATGATGCAACCAAGGACCAGGTCCTTGAAACCTGGGAAAATGAGGAAACAGG
>JABMQV010000478.1 GCA_013203065.1 Desulfobacteraceae bacterium
ATTATTATACATTCCTGAGCTGCAGCGAGATGGTAGATGGATATGTCCAGCTACTTTACCAGGCGCCGCATCATGTTCATCAGTTTGTGGAATCCAGTGGGGACCTGTCTCCCGAAGCCATGGCAACGAAAATCAAACAGTATTCAAACAACGCCATTCTGGAAGAATTTCCATCTGTAATAGATAAGCTCGACGTAGATACTGGAATCTGGGATGAAGCCTATTTTGTTGAAACGGTGAGCTGAAGGAACGAATTCCCCTTAGGGGTGGGCAGCTTCAGAATGCGCCTGGTGAGAGAAAGGATAATGTGCTTTTATGGTGGAAGCAAATTCAAAGTATCTTCATGGGGGTGTGCCCCGGTCTGATCTGGCCAGGCTGGGGTTATCTGAGCGACCTATCCTTGACTTTAGCGTCAATCTCAATTTTCTGGGACCACCGGCTATAGTAAAGGAAAGGTGGGGGGAACTCTGGGAGGCAACCGAAAACTACCCCAGTGTTGAAGGTGACGGCATCGCCGCATGTTACAGGGAAAAATTTGGAATCTCTTCTGAAAATTTTCTTTCAGGCAGCGGTTCAACAGAGATGATCTATCTGGTGCCCAGGGTACTGGGCTTCAATCGCGTTTTGGTAATAACTCCATCATACCACGACTACGAACGGGCCTCCATACTGGCTGGAGCAGGCGTGGAAAGATTTCATCTTTCGATTGAACAAAAATTCTCATACCCGGAAATGGCGGCACTCGCAGATGCCCTGGAGGGTGTCGATGCGATCTGGATGGGACGTCCAAACAACCCGACAGGAACCCTGTTCCCAAAAGAGTTTCTCCTGGAACTGGCTGGGAGGTTTGAGGAAAAACTGTTTATCATCGATGAGGCCTTTATTCAGTTTGTAGATGGCTGGGAGGCGGAAAGCCTTCTCACTGAAGCGGTGAAATCCAATATCTTTGTTATCCATTCCCTTACAAAATTCTATGCAATTGCGGGTCTCAGGTTGGGGGGAATCAAGGGGCCGGAGGGGGTACTATCGCGAATGCGGGCGGCCAAGGAGCCGTGGACCGTAAACGGGGTGGCGGATCGGATCGCGCCGCTCCTCCTGGAATGCCCTGATTACGAGAAAAAGACCCGTCTGATAACGGCAAAGGAACGGGAACGTATCTTTGCGGGGCTCAAGGAGTTATCGGGAGTTAGGGCATTTTCACCGTCAGCCAATTTTATCCTCTGTCAATGGACCCGTACAAGAGACCTTGACGATCTGATTCGCCATCTCCTCTCAAACGGGGCGTACATACGGGATTGCAGAAACTTCCCGGGCCTGGAGGACAATTTCTTCCGAGTGGGACTTCGCTCACCAGAGGAAAACGACCGATTGATTTTCCTGATCTCTTCTTTTCCGGATCATCCGGCTGGCTAAAGATGTGAGGCATGACTCCCTGAGACCGGTACCAGAACCACGAGCCATTGATCACTGAAGACTGACCGCTGACCACTGTCATTACCCCATAATACACCATGCTCGAAATAGTCTCTGTTATTTTCCTTGCATTCATACTTGATCTCTTGATAGGCGATCCCCACTACAAATATCATCCTGTCAGGATCATCGGGCACGGCATCACCTTTTGTTCAAAGGTATTAAGACAGAATGGGCAAGTGGGAAGGTGGAGAGGGATACTCCTGGTCCTTATCCTCGAAACAATCACTTTGGGGGTGTATCTTGTCATAAGCCTTGCCCTTCGCAGGCTTCATCCTTTGTGCGGATGGGGATTTGATCTTTTCATCTGCTACTCATGTCTTGCCTTGAAAGATCTGGTTTCGCACGCAAAACTCGTCATCCGGGCATTGGAAGAAGGGGATCTATCAAAAGCCAGGGAGTCTGTTGCCAGGGTGGTGGGCCGGGATGTCCGATATCTGGATGAAGAGGGGGTGTGCAGGGCGGCGATGGAGACGCTGGCAGAGAATTTTGTGGATGGGTTTCTTTCGCCCCTTTTCTGGTATTTGGCAGGAGGAATGGCAGCACTTTTGCTGGGGTTTTCACCTGTCATTCCGGCCCTGTGCTGCATGCTGGCCTTTAAGGTCGCAAGCACATTGGACTCCATGGTGGGGTATAAAAATCAGGAGTACGCGGAATTTGGCTGGGCAGGGGCGAGACTCGATGACATCATGAATTTTATCCCGGCACGCATGTCTCTGGTTATTCTTTTTCTTGGGGCATGGGTAACCGGGCTTAACCCGATGGACGGACTCAAAGTTGCCCTGAGAGACAGACTCAAACATGAGTCACCAAACGCCGCGCATGCGGAGAGCTTCACCGCCGGGGTCTTTCATATCCGTCTTGGGGGCCCTACCCGGTACCCTCATGGGGTGAAAGACAAACCCTGGCTGGGGGATGGGGATGTGGTGCCCGGACCGGTACACATCCGGAAGATGACAACGCTTGTGAAACGTTCCGCTTGGGTGACCGTGGCTGTTTCCGTGGGTACTCTGGTCCTGGCGGCCTGAAAAGGCATGAGGCGTGGGGTTTGGCGACAGGAACGTTGCCGGCTATTTTCCATCAACTTATTGAGACGGTCCCCTTTCAAGTTTTTCAAAACAGGGTATGCAAAGGGTCTGGCCGACCAGCCGCCGGGTTCGCGATTCCATGGTTTCCTCCCCGCACTTGTCGCAATTAAGACTCTCCATTATGCGGGCCTTTCCGGGTATGGGATGGGGACACGGTTCCACCTCAAAAAGCTCCTCCAATTTGGATTCAAGGATCCGGCCAATGGCCTGCTTCATGGCTTCCTTCAATCTCTTCTCTTCTGAAGGGGTAAGTTTCTCTTTTGCCATTTTTTTCCTGAAGGCAATCAGCTCGTTCGCTTTTTCGGCCATTACGTTGGGCCGGACAATTATTCGGATCGCTTTTCCGTCCGAGCGGCGGTAAAAGGAAAAGGCCCTTTTCCCGTAATCCAGGTGGATGAGATTTCCCTTGCCAAAGGTACACCCGGTCAGAAATTGAACGGCATCCACGGCGCACATGTCCGTCTCCACCACGGCAACCATCTCTTCATCCGATGCACGCTCTAACTGGGAAAGTGCCAGTTCAGAGGCACGGATACCAATGGCGAGACCCGGACAGGAGTGCCCGTGAAAGTTGATGGTTTGTTGGATCAGTTCTGGGCTGATGGTATTTTGAGTCATGACGCATCCTCCTTTTTCAATACCAACCAATCTCCTTGGCATACCTGAACATTTCCTTTACGGCCTCTGGATGGCAGCCTGCATGGATTGAGTTGCTATCAGATAAGATGTACCGTCCACTATCTTTGGCCTGGGACATACAGCGGTTTATGTCTTGCCGCACTTTTTCAAGGTCACCATGGCAAAGGGGTTCTCCGCAATCGACATTTCCAACCAGGATCAACTGGTTGCCGTAATTCTTTTTTACTTTTCCCATATCAACACCGGCGGTGGGTTCAAGGGAATGGATCCCGGCGATCCCGGCCTTGATGGCCACATCCAGAAGGGGGGTTATGAATCCGTCCGAGTGCCAGATCACAGGAATCCCCGCTCGGGTAACAATGTGTTGATAGCAGGGGACCATCAAGTCTTCAAAGTCTGCGGGGGAGATAAAGGTGTTGCCCTTAAAGGCAACATCATCTCCCATCAGTATAAAATCGGCCCCCAGTTCAGCACCATAAGCGGCGATCTCACCAAACCATTTAGTTCGTTCCCACAAAAGTTTTTCAATAAATGGCCGATGATCCACGTACCTGTACATGAATTCTTCAAAGCCAATGCTCTCCATGGTCAGCCCGAACGGACCGGTGTGGGTGGTTAAGGCAAAGGCCTTATCAGGATGTTTCTCCATGATGTGTCTTGCCCTGCCGGGGTTAGTCCGTTCCTCCAGTTTCAGGTCAGGGACATATTTCTCGATGTCTTCTTCGGTCCTGACGACGCCACCAACACAGGACCCCTTTTTCCACACCCGTCCGAATTCATCCACACCATGCCACCCTGCAAAGGTGCCCCCCGCGGTCTGCATGTCCGGGGGAATCTCCTGTCTCAAGCCGGCAGCCAGCGGCATGCCTTGGCACCAGTTTTGTGAATAGATATGGTAGACATCCAATCCAAGGACCTGGAAGGTCTTTTCAATGCTTCCCTGCCCAAAAATCTTTATGAACTTTGGATCAATTCCGAATGTGAGTGTCGGCACACGGTCCGGTATCCCACCCGAAAGTACCCTCAGTACACGTTCCTTTGAGGTCATTTGGCTCATCGTTGACTATTCTCAAATGTAAAGGTTCGAGCGCCCCTGGGGGACGTTCACGTCCCTCTGTCTCCCCTTGGCTGTTCAGCGGTCAGGCTCACGTAACCTCTTTTTCGATCTTTTCCGACAGCGTTTTTGTGTCACCCCAAACGATGCATCCGGTGGGGCAGGTCTTGCTGCAGGCAGGAGCTTCGTTGTTTTCAAGCCTTTCATGGCAGAGGTCACACTTCATGGCAACCTCCTGGTCATCATCAAATTGCATCGCCCCGAAGGGACAGGCCTCCATGCATTCCTTACAGCCGATGCAGCGTTCATTGTCGATGAGCACGATTCCGCGTTCATCCCTTGAGATGGCTTCCGCCGGGCAGGCCTCCTTACAAGGGGCCTTTGCGCAATGGTGACAATAGATGGGGAAATAGGAGGGGGCCTGTTCAACCACCCTCACCAGCCTCGGTCCCACACCCAGCCCATGTTCCTGTTTGCACGCAACCTCACAGGCATGGCAGCCCATGCAATCCCTCTTATAAAACATCAATGAGACTTTTTTCATCTCACTTCCTCCTATTCATCCTCGCAGGGTGATATATTGCACAAAAGGACCCTCAGATTGGTGGCTCCCATCACCGGGTCCATGGATTCATGGGAATTGTCTGTCAGCAGATTGATATTGGAGATATCCCAGCCGTGACCCGGATCTCTTATTTCCGGAAACCACCACCCATGTTCGGCCACGATGACCCGCGGATCAATCCCTTTGTTTAGCTTGGCACGCTCTTTTGCGCGACCCCTGGGTGAGCC
>JABMQV010000479.1 GCA_013203065.1 Desulfobacteraceae bacterium
ATCGGGACTAATGGAGTGATGGAGTGGTGGAGTAATGGAAAAACCAAATGGACAAATATGCAACGTATTTGGATCTCGGAACAACAAGGATCGAAGAACAAGAATTAGATCTTTTTCCGTTTTTGGACCCAACACTCCAATACTCCAGTACTCCAACACTCCTGATTTACACCCCCCTCCAAGGGATACTCCCGACTAAAAATCAACCCGGAATGGAATAGAAAAAAAGAGGAATAATAAGATGATGCCGATAATGAGAAGCAGCAGGGCTCCAGTAATCCATCTGTTGATCTTTATTTTGGTATCAGTAACATTATTGCTCTTTAGCAAAATGTCCGTGTTTTCATCCGATCTGTCTGATGTGTCTGCGCTTCAATGCAGCGGCGGGATCATATCTATTGGGGACATGGAGTATCATGTTCTTAAGAAATGTGGAGAACCAACAACCAAGACGGGGGATGGAAATGTATGGATTTATGATCTTGGCTCGTCAGAACTTGTTCGATATGTCGCATTTGTAGGCGATAAAGTGCATCGTATCCAACTCGGTGGCTATGGTGGCCGTTAGAATCTTAGGGCCTCGAGAAGCCCTGGCCCGGGAGATCCACCGCTGCCTTTTCACCCAACCCGGTAGCGTGAGTTGAGACCTCCCATTTCCGAGACGTAAGATTAGGGCTTGCTTGATTGAGATCCCCTGGCCTTAATCCCGGCCCTGAATCTCCGCCAGAATTCCTTGTCCGTATCCTGCCAGGCGGCGCCCCATCTTTTCTCAAAATATGAGGAAGGCAGCCGCTCCTGCCAGGGTCCCCAAGTACTTTCCCCCTTTTTTCTTGCTTCTAATATATCATTCAGGAATATGACAATATTTGCTATTTCTTCCTTGGGCAAATAAGAAGCAGCTCCCTCTTTGATAGATTTAACAAGATTATCAGGACTGAATGCGTGGGCTGTCAGCATGATGGCTGTTGTGTTTTTCCGTTCAGCGATTTTCAGCAGACCATAACCGTCAACCCCCATAATATCCAGAATGGCAATATCAAAATCCTGGGATTTCAAGAGCTCGCTGGCATCATCGAACGTGGAAGCCCTTACGACATTGCACATCTCCAACAATTCTTCCAATATGTCCAGCACGTCGGCTTCGTCATCCACTATGAGAATCTTCTTGCCATCCAATAAACTGCTGTCTGACATGGTAACGACTCCCTTAAAAAGCATTGTAGGCGTTGACGGGTTCAAAGCATTTAATGGAATGGGGGCATTTAAAACCCCAATTCCGCCCACCTGGCCTGAATCTTCTTCACCGTCTCCGGATCAAGCTCAATGGGGATGGGCTTTTCCTCCCAATCGTAAGGGATGGTGGCATCCAGCAGCAACCGCCCGGTGATATCTCTTGCGCTGATGGGAAGCGAGGGATCCAGTGGTGTTGATCGCCCGCGGTCGATATACTGGGCCCTTTTGGGATTGAACCTGAAACTCAGGGCATACATCACTCGCGGGATGTCCCACGGGTCAATATCTTCGTCCACCACGATGACGGTCTTGAGGCCATAGGCCCCCATTTCCGTCGAAATAGCTGCCGTGAGGACCTGGTTGGCGTGACCCGGATACATTTGCTTCACGGAGATGATGGCCAGGAACCTTCCGGCCCCTTCGGGCGGGCAATAGACGGCCTTTATCCCGGGTATTTTCATGGCCGTGAGTTGCTGCCAAAGGGTGGCCCCATAGGTCAGCGCCATTGTCATGTGGGTATCTGTCACGGCTTTCCCAACCGTGGTTCCCCAGAATATGGGGTTATTGCGGTAGGTTACGCATTTGACATCAATAAAATTCCGGGGATCGCTTCCAACACCTGAATAGTAGCTGGTATACTCGCCAAAGGGTCCTTCGTCCATAAAGGCGTCGGCATCCACCTCCCCCTCCACCACGATTTCAGCGGTGGCCGGAACCGGCAGGTCGTTGGTCTCGGCCTTGATGACATCGATGGCCTCGCCGCGGATGGAGCCGGCAAAATCATATTCGGAAGCAAACGCAGAAAATCGCGCCGCTCCCATCAGGAACAGGAGCGGATCGCACCCCACCACCGCGCATACGGGCATGGGTTTTCCCAGGGCCTGATATTTTTTGAGCATGATGTCCGAGTGTTTCCCCTTTATAAATTGCGTACCCAGGTGATTCTTGTCGAGTAGCTGAAGTCTATAGGTCCCCAGGTTGACCCACCCCGTGTCAGGGTCTTTGGTGACCACAAAGTGCGCGGTCCCGAAAAACCGTCCGCCGTCAAGGGGATAAAATTTCGGCGCGGGAAACTTAAAAAGATCTACCTCATCACCCATCATAATATTTTCTTTACAGGGGCCGCTATCCACCCATTTGGGCGGAATCTTGTTTTCATTTTTCTCTACCCAAACCCTCATCAGATCTACCAGGGTCGCGTCCTTGGATTCCCCCATTATCAGCGCAAGCCTCTCCGGTGTGGTGCAGACACTGGTAATCACGGGTGAGTCGTAATCCTTTACGTTCTCAAAAAGGAGGGCCGGGCCCTGTTTTTCCTCATTGAGTTTCGCGATGTGAGACAGCTCCAGATCCCAGTCGACCTCTGCCTTAATCCGGTGAAGAACGCCATTTTCTTCAGCCTTTGAAATAAAATCCCTCATGTCTTTCATCAAAAAAAATTACCTCCTCTCAAAATTAGTTAGCCATTTAGCTTAATGCGTTTCATGGCCTGCTCCATCAACAGCTGGTAGCCGCTCTTTTGGCCGATGACAGGCTCCTTTTTCCGTTGCGCCCACACGGTCTCCGGACGGGCCTGGACGATAAAAATGTTTTCCGGAAAAGGGAGATCCCTGTCAATGGCCCACTCGATATCCATTGCTTGGCCGTAATGGGCCTCAATCTTTTTCCCGATAAAGGCCAATTCTTTTATCTCGCGGTCCTCCAAGCAGCATTCACACTGCTTATCCGATTC
>JABMQV010000480.1 GCA_013203065.1 Desulfobacteraceae bacterium
GTTTAACTGATTAAGCCCTGTCCTCCGGGCCCGGATGCTTTTCCTTTCGACCTGAGGCCATGAAATCAATATCTTTGCCCGGCGGTCTGTCAGAGGTTCGGGTAAGTGAGTCGTTGAATAATTGAAATAAAGGAGGAAAAGTTTATGTTTAAGACCGAATTATGCGATCTCTTGGGAATCCAATATCCCATCCTCCAGGGAGGAATGGTTTGGGTCAGTTACAATGAGCTCTGCGCGGCGGTTTCCAATTCAGGCGGACTGGGAATTCTGGCCGGTGGGAGCATGACGGCGGATGAGTTGAGAGATGAAATACGGCTTGTTAAGGAAAAGACCGACAAGCCCTTTGGGGTTAATATCCCCGTTGTCAAACCCGATTCTGAAAGCCTTGTAGATGTGGCCATAGAAGAAGAAGCGGACATCATTTCCACCTCTGCCGGAAACCCTAAGCGGTTTACCCAAAAAATTCACGACGCAGGGCTTAAAGTCATCCACGTGTCTCCCAGCCCGCAACTGGCCGCAAAGGCGGCCGAGGCAGGGGTGGATGCCATCGTTGCTGAAGGCATAGAGGCTGGGGGGCATGACGGGTTTGAAGAGATCACCACCATGGCACTGGTGCCCCAGGTGGTGGAGACGGTCCATATCCCGGTTATTGCTGCAGGGGGAATCGCCGACTTTCGAGGTTTTGTTGCGGCCCTCTCCCTGGGCGCAAAAGGGGTCCAGATAGGCACACGCTTTGCCGCCACCCGGGAGGCCCAGGGCCATCCTGATTTCAAGAAAGCCATCATTGATGCAGGGCCCACGGGCACCGTGATCACCGGGAGAGGCTTTGGCCCCACCCGGAGTGTCACGAATAGGCTTACGGATCAGATCCTGGAGATGGAAAGGCGGGGCGCCGGTATTGAGGACCTCCTCAAAATGATCGGAACTGGACGGTCGCGGCGTGCCACGCAGGATGGTGATGTTGAAGAGGGCACAATCTACTGCGGACAGATAGCCGGGATGATCCGCGAACTAAAGAGCGTAAAAGAGGTGTTTACCGAGATCATTGAGGGCGCTGAGGTCTTGGTTAAGGAGTTGGGGAAGGTGTCGACCGCTTCCCGGTAACGTGGGCCCTAATGTAAGATCTGACTTAAGAACAGTTTGGTCCGGTCGTTTTTGGGGTTCTTGAAAAACTCCTCCGGGGTGTTTCCTTCCACGATTTGACCGAAGTCCATAAACAGGACCCGGTGTGCCACGCTCCTGGCAAACCCCATCTCATGACTTACCACAATCATGGTCATTCCCTCCCGGGCCAGCTCGATCATGACATCCAGGACTTCTTTTATCATTTCCGGGTCGAGGGCCGAGGTTGGTTCGTCAAAGAGCATGACTTTCGGATTCATACACAGACTGCGCGCGATGGCAACGCGCTGCTGCTGACCTCCTGAAAGTTGCCCCGGAAATTTTTTGGCCTGGTCCGCAATGTGAACTTTGTCCAGAAAGTGCATGGCGGTCTCTTTTGCTTCCTTTTTGGACATTTTTCGGACCCACATAGGGCCCAACGTCAGGTTCTGGACGATGGTCAGATGTGGGAATAGATTGAAATGCTGAAAAACCATGCCCACTTCCGCCCGAACCCCTTCGATATTCTTCAAATTATTGGTTAACTCAATTCCGTCCACAACGATTCTGCCACGCTGATGATCTTCCAGCCGATTGATACACCGGATCAAAGTCGATTTTCCCGAACCCGATGGACCGCAAATGACAATCCTTTCTTGCTTTTCAACGGTCAGGTTGATCCCCCTAAGCACGTGGAACTCACCAAACCACTTGTGCATATCGGTGATTTCAATCATCACTTCCATTGAATTTGATCTATGGGTAGTCTTTGGCCCTTCTTCGCTCATCAAACCTTCTCAAATGACCGCTAATATTCGGTTGATAGCTCCTTCTCTAATTTTCGGCCGTAATTTGCCATGGAAAAGCAGCCCAAGAAATAGAGAATGGCAATAAACAAATAGGCCTCCGGGCTAAATCCCATCCATTTGGGGTTGGAGAGGACAGTCTGGGTCGTTCTGAGCAGATCGAAAAGCGCAATGATCGCCACCAGGGAGGTGTCCTTGAAGGCTGAAATTAAAATGCTGACCGTCGGTGGAATTACGATCTTAAGTGCCTGCGGCAGTATGACAAGACGCATGGTCAAATAATAGCTTAACCCCAGCGACTCAGCCGCTTCATACTGTCCCCGGGACATGCCCTGCAGCCCCCCCCGGACCACTTCGGCGATGTACGCAGCCGTAAAGAGAATGATGGCAACCTGGGCCCGAAGGATTTTGTCAATCGTGATCCCTTCGGGCAGAAAGAGGGGAAAGATAATCGACCCCATAAACAAAAGGCTTATCAGCGGCACGCCCCGGATCAACTCGATGTAGACCACGCACAGTATTTTGATGGCGGGCATTTTAGACTGCCGGCCCAAAGCAAGGATTACCCCCAGGGGATAGGCTGCCGTGAGCCCGAAGACAGAGAGTAGCAGGGTCAGCGGAAGCCCGCCCCACTTGGTGCTCTCAACGGGCGATAGCCCGAATATCCCGCCCCGCATCAAAAGGCCCATGGCAAAAAGCCCAACAGCCCACCCATAACCCAGGCGCCTGTTCCAATGCTTCCGGTCCCGGCTGTAAAAAAGAAGCCCAAAAAGCAGAAACATGGCAATCAGGGGTCGCCACTGCTGATCATATGGGTAGAAACCGAATATAATAAATCTCAAATTGTCCGTGATGACCGACCAGCAGGCCCCGGCAGTCTCCCTGCAACCCTCCCCCGTGGTACTCCAGACGCTGTCGATGAATATCCATTCAAAAATTGGGGGAATGACTTTATACAGAAAATAGAGGATGACAACAGTCAAAAAGGAATTAAACCATCCTTTGAATAGGTTTTCCTTGACCCAGCCGATAACGCCCACACTCGCCACCGGAGGTTTCACTTCTTCCGCAGCGAAATTTTCAACGATTTCTTCCATAAATCTATCTTTCAACCAGGGCGACTCTCTTGTTGTACCAGTTCATAAACGCAGATGTGGAGAGACTGAAAATGAGATACACCGCCATTATCAGCGCCACGCCTTCGATGGACTGCCCCGTCTGATTAATGGTGGTATTGGCCACCGAGACAAAATCCGGATAGCCGATGGCAACGGCCAAGGAGCTGTTTTTTGTCAAATTCAGCATCTGGCTGGTGAGCGGAGGGGTAATGACCCGAAGGGCTTGGGGCAATATGACTAGGGAGAGGACCTGACCCGGTTTTAACCCGATGGACATGGCGGCTTCCCGTTGTCCCTTGCCCACCGACTGAATCCCGGCCCTTACGACTTCTGCCACAAAAGCCGCGGTGTAAAGAACCAGCCCCAGCAAAAGGGCCATAAACTCGGGGCTGAGAGTCACTCCCCCTTCGAAGTTAAAGCCGTGGAATTCTGGGTGGTCCATGTGGGTGGGGGCCCCAAATGCCACCCATATGAAAAGCGGGAATCCCACGAGGATGATGGCGGAGATTCTAAATACCGGCAATGCCCTGCCTGTCCGGGCCTGGCGGCTTATTGCCCATCGCCTCAAAAAGTAAACCAGAACGCACCCCAAAATGAATGCCAAAAGAATATATTTATGGGACGGATGTAGTTGGGGCACGGCAAAAATCATACCCCGGTTGCAAAGAAAAAGCCCCTTTATGGGATTTAGCGCTTGCCGCGGAGAGGGGAGCATTCCATAAAAGATGGCATACCAGAAAAACAACTGGAGCAGCACCGGGATACCCTGCATGACTTCGATGTATATTCCGGCCAGCTTGGAAACCAACCAGTTACCGGACAGACGGGCGATCCCGATAAAGGTCCCGAGGATGATCGTTATTGCAATCCCGATAAAGGCGACCCTCAGGGTATTCAACACGCCCACCAGGAGCGCCCTGGCATAGGTGTCTGCCGCAGAGTAAGGAATCAGCGATTCACCGATCTCAAATGCGGATTCCTTGTCCAGGAACCCAAATCCAGTGGCGATGCCCTGTTTTTCGAGGTTTCCCAAGGTGTTGGAAACCAGGTACCAGGCAAGCAATCCGAACATGATCAGGACAACCACCTGCGCTATGATCGACCGTTTCTTGGGGTCAAGCCAAAACGGGATTTTTTCAATAAATGCACTGCTCAACGCAAACAATCCACTTTCGCTGCTGACAGCTATTCATAAAAATGCAGAGCCATCTGTCGCTGATCTCCGACGGCCGGATCTTCGACGGGTCTAAAATACAGGCTTTTCATGCTGGAACGACAAAGGGCCCTTTTCAAGGCACCTTTGGTTCTCAATTATCTAAAGGGAGCGGCGTACATCAAACCGCCATTTATCCAGAGGTCATTTTGACCGCGTTCAAGTTTTAGCGGCGTATTTGGGCCCACGTTTCGTTCAAAGATTTCACCGTAATTTCCCACCTGCTTGA
>JABMQV010000481.1 GCA_013203065.1 Desulfobacteraceae bacterium
AGAAATGACTCTCACAATCTGGTCATAAAAAATCTCTGCCAGGACACACCCGCAGACGATTATGATTGCCAGGACTTGAAAGGGCGTTATTTTTGCACCAAGGAGAACCATGGCCAGCATCGCAGCAATTACCGGCTTGAGAAAGAAGAGGTAGTTGGCCCTGCCAATGTCCGGGGCAGCGGACAACCCCCATAGCCATAGAATAAACCCGATACACGAATTCCAGGCCCCCAGCGTGAGAATGGAAAGGTAGGCCTGAGGAGGCCGGTCGAAAAGCGTCAAGGGATTAACCCATACGCCCCAGGCAAGACCGACCAAGATCCACAACGCAATGGCACCAAGAGAAAAGGTTAATGTGGTAATGCGAATGGCCCCGTATCGATTAATATGCGGGCGGATTAAGACGAGATAGGCTGAGCCCACAGTTGCACATGCGAGCGAAAGCAGCACGCCGTAGATGACACCTCCCCCAATTTCTAATTGCGCCAGGTAACCATCTGTCAGCAACAGAACAACACCTATAAATGCGCCAATACCGCTGACCAATTTCGGTGCCGAGATCTTTGCCTTGTTGATGATGGCATCCCACACCACAACGAATATTGGCATTACCGTAACCATGGTCGCCACCTGAATGGGGGAGGCATAATCGAGTGCCCAGTGAAAAAACAGTTGCGCCAATGTCATGCCGAGAAGCACAAGCGATCCAACCTGAAAAGGATGTTCTCTCAGTGGTTGCAGCAGATTTCTGGAACTCTTGGATGACAGTGACACGATTAGGAGACAAATGGCCCCTACAAAAAAGCGCCAGACCGTTAGTTGAGGGCCTCTAACACCTGACAAAACTGCAAAGAACTCGCTTGTGGCATGAGAGAAAACACCCGCAAACGTAGACAGATAGGCCCAGAATACAATATTTTTGACTCGCACTTAACACCTCTCCTGAAATAAGAATGGCCCGCGGCTCTCAATCGGTCCTTAATCCACATTAAAACGGCGGAACATTTTCCACTCTCCGCCTCAATCACAAGGAATCTCCAATTCAACTTCTTTTTACAGCACTCGCCCGTAGCCCCACCAACTCAATACTAACGTGGAGGTGATATCCTTAAGAGACTGTCTTAGTTCGCGGGCTCACTGAGTCTAGGAGAGAGCGGTCTCTGTGTCAAGGAAAAGAGTACGGTTGCAATCTCCTATTTCGCGTCTGAACGGAAACCCGATTTCGGCTGATATATCAATGTGATAAGGGGTCATCCATTAAAGGGCAAGTCAAGAGAAAAAACCTCTTTACATTGAATGTAATAAGGGCTGCTTACGAGAGGAAAGAAGATTAGTCTGGTTTGTAAAGGACGTCCCCAAGTCCACTAATTCCTGCGTGCTACAAGAGTTATTTACTTACTGATGGACGTCCCCCAGTTCCACGCAAAGGGTACATCAGTTCCGGAAATGATCTACGAAGTGTCTGATAAATTGAAAGCTAAATTAGATGATAGCGGACTTCCATCTAGGCATGAGTGGAAGTTGAGGTTAACTGGTTTAGAAAAGGTGTCGGATTTGAAACAGCAAAAAGATCTACTCAATTTTGTTCTTAGATATGAGGCAAATGCTGTATCGATACTAGGAAAGACGACAGAGACAAAACCTCATTTCAATGAGAGGGGAGATGGGTGTTAGTTTATGCAAAGACAGACAAGGGTCGGGGAACTTGCAAAGGTTCAACTCCTGCTCTTGGTAGAGAAGGTAAGATTCCAGCCATTCGGATTGGGAGGTCCTGGCGGTTTGACAAGGAAGTTATTGATAGATGGATCGGCGAGGGACTGAAGAGGCAACAGAGACTCAAGAATTCAAAGGCGAAAGCTGCTCCTAAAGCCGTGAAGGTGAAATTGCGCAAGAAAAAAAACTGATATCCTCTTTGTTGTTTTCCATCTTCTGACACCCAAAACCACTTTCCAGATGAAGTAAGGACCCTCCCCCTACTGGAAATCGCCCCAATTCCTAGAAAATCGGCAGTATGCTGCCCTTTTTTAGTTTTCGTCTTCTTTTATCGTATCAAACCCCTTCCCAATCTTACCCATATTGTCAACCACTATCAAAGGGAGGTCTTTTATGGAAGGAGTCGAACCAAAAGAAGTCTAGAAATGATTTGATCTGATCCAATTGTTTAAGAGCTCGAACGGCAAAATGATCAGTCCTGTTTCCAACCAAAAAATGCCTGCTAAGGAACTATCCCCGCAGGCCTCCAATGGCTCTTAACGGTCTTATGTATTACACACCAACATAAATACCCCGCTTAACGGTCTTTACCTTTCCCTCTTTCTTTGCCCGGTTAATGGTTCCCCATACCTGTATCTTGTTTAGGCCGGTCTGTTCCATAATCTGG
>JABMQV010000482.1 GCA_013203065.1 Desulfobacteraceae bacterium
TCAGCCACCAACACGACACTTGTAACCTTAAATGCCAGCACCAAAAGAACTGCAGGACGTTCACACTCCCACGGATATTTTGGTCCTTATTTGAAGTTTGCCGGATACGACGGAATTATCGTTGAAGGGGCTGCCAAAGCCAAGGTTTACCTCTACGTCGATGAGAAGGGGGCTGAAATACGGAGTGCCGATAAGTATTGGGGCATGGATACGCATGATACCGAGACCGCCATCAAAGAGGAGATTGGGGAAGAGAATACAAGCGTTGCCGCTATCGGCCCTGCGGGTGAGAATCTATGCTTTGGCGCCCTCATTGAAAACGATTTTCACGCCTCCTTTGCGCATTCAGGTGTCGGGACAATCATGGGCTCCAAAAAACTAAAGGCGATAGCCATCAAGACAAGGTCGAGGGGAAAGGTGGCCGTTGCTGATGCTGACAAACTAAAAGGCATTGCCAAGGAATGGCGTGGCGCTCTTAAGACCAGTGAGGTGACCACCTTTCTCTCCAATGCAGGTATCCCGAGAGATGAATATGTGGGGGTCAAGGAAGCGCTTGAAGTCTTGACGGCCAAGAATCTGACAACAACCATTCTTCCTGAATACGGACGTGGCATGGCCTCCCATGACATCAAACCTGTTGGATGCTGGAAATGCCCCACGCGCTGTAAGTATGAGGTGAAGATTACCTCGGGACCTCACAAGGGATTTGTGGCAACACTGGCAGGTGGGGGAGAAGACACGGAAGGCGCCGCATCCATTATGGGGATCACGGAATCAGGGACCATCTTTTATCTGACCGATTTGAATGACAGGCTCGGTTTTGACACGGCTGCCTCTGGGTGTGCCATGGCAGTTGCCTTCGAGGCGTTTGAGAGGGGTCTTATTACCAAGGAAGACACCGACGGCCTCGAACTTACCTGGGGCAATGCCGAGGCCGCAGAAGCCCTTCTGCGCAAAATGTCCAAAAGGGAAGGATTCGGAAATGTGGTTGCGGATGGAGCACTGCGCGCGGGAATGAGACTGGGTATTCCCGATGCCGCCATCCACATCAAAGGTGCCGCCATGAATCTTCATGATTGGCGGGCGGCATGGGGGGTGCTTGTTGGCCAGATTGTAGGCGGCGGTTCCGGTTGGGCGGGCCCTGGTGAGGATTGCTGGGCGACAGAGCCGGATATCGGGTATCCGGAATTTACCGACCCTGTTTCTGCCAAAGGTAAACCAGAGGAGGTCTTTAAATCTACTATTCTCAAATTTGGTTACGGAGACGCCCTTGGCTGTTGCTGGTTTGGCTGCTGGGGAGTCAATGGGGTCACAAAAATTGGTGCAGATGCCATGTCAGCTGCAACAGGTTTGAAGATAACAAAGAAGGATCTCCTGCTGGCAGGTGAAAGGGCGCTGAATCTTGAAAGGATATTTAACCTGCGTATGGGACTTACCGCTGCAGACGATATCAATGTGTCGCCCCGGATTGTTTCCACTCCAGATGGTGGAAAGGGGAAGGGCAAAACCATCGCCCCTTATGTGGAGGGTCTGGTCCGTGACTATTACGAACAATGTGGTTGGGACATATTGGAAGGTAAACCTTATAGGAAAACCTTGGAAAGGCTGGGTCTTTCCGAATATGCCAGTGAACTCTGGGGAGATTAAGAAGGCTGTAAATCATTAGGCGTTTCTGTAGAACCCCTGGTGGGAGATAAATCCTGCCAGGGGTTTTTGTTTGGCAGAATATGCATAATATCATCCCTGTTTACAAGCCTCCCAGCCTATTAAAGAACTCTGCAACGTTAAGGTTAACTGTTTAACTGAGTAAGCCACGCCCTCCGGGCGTGGTCAGAGATAATTAATCGGAGTAAACCCCCGGCTTTGTAGGGGAGACATCCAGAGTTTGACAATCCCGGGAAAATAGGAAAGCCTCGAACCTGTGAACTGCTCAAAGCTCAAGGTAAGGAGGCTTTCAATGAAAAGCGTTCAGAGTTTAAGTCACACGGCATGGGATAATGCAAGTACCCTCTGGTGTGGATACCGAAATGCCGGAAAAAGGTGTTGTATGGTGAACTCAGAAAACATCTTGGTGATGTATTTCGAGATTTGGCTTTGCAGAAGGAGAGTAGGGTTCTGGAAGGGCATTTGATAGGGGATCATGTGCATATGCTTATCTCCATACCTCCGAAGTATGCGGTGTCCCAAATGGTGGGGTATCTGAAGGGGAAGAGTGCGATTCATATTGCAAGGACATACGGCAACAGACAACGGAACTTTTCTGGGCAGCATTTCTGGGCCAGGGGCTACTATGTATCTACATCTGGTCGTGATGAAGAGGTGATTCGATCATACATCAGAAAACAGGAAGAGTTCGACAAGAGAATTGACCAGTTGTAGATGTTTTAGGGATTGCCACCTTTAGGTGGCGCATGGTTTTAATACCGCTTTGAGCGGTTCACAAACAATCCTCCGGCTTTGCCGGAGGTCACTGAATGCCATTTTGTTATCCGTAACATACCGGTTTTTATAATGAATTTCGTTTGAGGAACCCGGACAGACCCATTTTTTTGTAGCGTCTCCCCATTCTTGTCAACTTCAGGCCATCTTTGCCCGCTCCGCAACCGCAAAATCCTCAAAATAGCATACTATTCCTTTGGATTTTCTCAATCGAACCGCGCAAATCTGACGAAAATCTGGGCGCCAATTCCGCCAACTTATTTCTGCGCAAGCCCCCAACTTCTATGAGCGGCCAATTCGGAATCAGCCAGTCGAAGTTCTAAACCACAAAAACGTCTACCATGTAACTCACTGTTATTTTTGCAAAATCAATCTGTTATTGGCGTTAGGCTACAGGCTTAGGAAATCCAATACCCCTTGTACTGAGCACAAATTCCATAGGCGATCCAAAAAGCTTAGGCACAGATTGTGACGAGGAGCCAGAGATTAGCAACATTTTTTCTTGACAATAAGTAAAGAAGGTATTGTTATATCATATGAGATATTTGATATTTCGTAACATTATCTCAAAATACCTGTCAACTCAAAAAGAGTAACATCTCAATGTCTTTCCGATTATCTCGGCTAAGGTGTTATCTTGGTCGTAAATGATCTTTAAGAGTTCTTTAGCATCATTGATCAACATTAAACCATCTGTGCCATTAAGGATAAAAATTCATCCGGAATAGAGACCTTTGAAAAATTCGACAATTTTTGGCTTGCGCTAATTGATCGCTAATCCAAGGACACTATAGCCAAATATAACTTAACGATAGTGTACTACTGACTGACAAGTTTTGTCCAAATCGGGGTTTTGCAAAGGTCTCAAATATTTAAGAACATTTCGTACCATTGGAACTTCGCTATTCTGCCAGGTAATTTCTCTACTGGGCTAATTGCTCCTTATTCTTGCGGCTCAGTGGCTGGCGTAATGTTCTTACTAGGCATTTATGATCTGTTTACTGCTTGGCTTTCCAATAGGAGTAAACTGATTGCAAAGGTCCTGCTTTTTATTCTAGATGCTCTGCAGGGCCTCTGGGGCGTCCTCTGGTAATATGATAAATAGAAACGAGAGAAAGTATGGAAATGATAAAGACCAGGGTGACACAAGGGGGGAAGAAAGCAAGAATCCAGGTATAAAATGTGCGGAAAATAGGGAGATAGAAACACAACGAGATAGCCCTGATAGGGCTGCCCAAAGTTCGATGTGGTCCTAAAAAAAGTTTACAAGAGCACAATCTCGGCTTTCATTTATTAATTCTGGAAGAAGTTAGTGATTCAAGATATATATGGAAAGGAGGTGGTTAATTTACCTAAATTTCACTTTTGCTAAAAGATGATATTCGCGCGGCCCTGAATAAAGGTAAACCTTTAGAAAAGCCCGTAAATGGCACTATCCCCAATAATTGAAATCAGCCTTTCTTGATACACTGTAAGCGCTTGAAATGAGAATTGAGCTCCGCCCTTGTTGAGACTAACGCAAGTTACGGATGTTGGTTTTTCCTGAAACAGTTAAATATCAAAGAAACATATAGGGGATTTTTTGCTGCGAAAGATGAGTCGAGAAATCAAGAAGGAGGTAGGAAAGAGACTATTCCTGCTTTCAATGAAACGGCCTCGAATACAAGAGGAAGGAGGGTTTATCAATGAACAACGTCGGTTATTTTGCTCCAACTGATGCTGGAGAGGCATTGAAATTACTCGCTGATTATGGCGAGAAAGCAACCGTACTAGCAGGTGGCACCGATCTCGTACCCAGAATCAACTACTATGAGCTAAAGCCTGATACTCTCATTTACATCGGTGATCTGGGGTTAGACTACCTCAAAGAAGAGGATGGAAAGCTGGTTATCGGCGCTGCGGTCACATGGACACAACTTGCTACAAGTGCACTTGTGGCGGAAAAAGTGAGTATGCTGGCCGAAGCAGCGCAGCAGGGGGGCACTATTGCTATAAGAAATGCAGGTACCATAGGAGGTAACCTGGCCAACGCCTCCCCAGCGGCAGATTTGGCGGCCGCACTGATGGCACTGGACGCAGAGTTGTATTTGAACAGCGCTGAAGAAAAGCGTGTTGTAGCCATAGAGGACTTCTTCACCGGGCCTGGCGAAACGGTGCGAAGGCTTACGGAACTTCTCACCGAGGTACACGTGCCGATTCCAAAAGGTGGGACCTCTTTCTTGAAACTGGGTCGTCGCAAGGCCTTGACTCTATCTGTGGCAAACACAGGCGTGCACCTTATAATGGATGGTAAAAGGTGCGATGATGCCCGTATTACCCTTGGTGCCATGGCCCCGATGCCTTTACGTTGTACCAAGGCCGAGGAGCAGATCAAGGGCGAGACGGTCGATATGGCATTGATTAGAGCGTGTGCCGCCTCGGCTGTAGCCGAGAGCGACCCTATTGATGATCAGCGGGCCACGGCATGGTATCGCAAGAAAGCTGGAAAAGCGTTAGTAGCTCGTGCCCTGGCACAGGCTGCTGGTATTGACAACTAGTCAAGGAGGGGAACCTATCATGAAACACATATTATCTTTTACATTGAATGACTCACCTGTCGATGTCTTGGTGAAGCCCACCGAAACGCTTCTGGATGTTCTTCGTGAACAGTTAGGCGTAACAGCCCCAAAGCGGGGATGTGATTCAGGCGATTGTGGTACATGCACTGTCTTGATCGATGGTGAACCTATCCGGTCTTGTCTCACTATAGCTTTAACTGTTGCTGGCAAAGAAATTGTGACCGTTGAAGGTTTAAGCATAGACGGAGAACTACACCCTCTACAGAAAGCCTTCCATGAACGGGGTGCATCCCAGTGCGGATTCTGCACTCCGGGGATGCTCATGTCTGCAAAGGCGTTGCTGGATAAGAATCCTAACCCTTCCGACAACGAGATTGTGGACTTCATGTCAGGTAACCTATGCCGCTGCGGCACCTACGTGGAAGTTGCTGAAGCAATTCAAGCGGTGAGCAGTGGAGAACGAAAGGAGTAAGAGCTATGACGGAATATGTCGGCAAGGCAATGCCAAGATACAATGGGCTTGGGCAAGTGACAGGCACAGCCACTTATGTAGACGATATCCAACTTCCAGGCATGCTGTATGTCAAACTCTTGCGGAGTCCAGTCAGTAAAGGAACAATTCGGAATCTTGACCTCACTGCCGTTGAGAAGACGCCAGGCGTAGTCGGAGTTGTTACCGCTGACGACATCCCAGGATCAAACCTCTATGGACTCTATGGCGACGAACTAGTCTTAAATCCGAAGGATATCAGATATAAAGGCGAGCCCATCGCAGCGGTGGTAGCAGTTGACGAAGACACGGCTATGGGGGCCCTTGAAAAAGCCAATTTGGATATCGAGGAACAGACGCCGGTTTTTGACATGTTTGAAGCGATAAAGCCTGATGCGCCGATAGTGCGTCCCGGAACAACAAGCAACCTTTTTGAATATACCCCGGGCGTAACAACGCGAGTCATCAAAATCGGAGACGTCGAAAAGGGTTTTGAAGAAGCAGATCATATCATCGAAGGGAGGTACAAAGAGGGTGTCCAAGACCACTGCCCGATGGAGCCACATGTTTCTGTTGCGCACATTGATGACTCCGATCGGCTGGTGATTTACACCCACAGCCAGTGCGTAAATTTGCATTTGGGGATGCTTTGCGGAGTTTTCAATCTCCCACAGAGCAAAATAAACTACATAGGCGGCAGGTGTGGCGGCGGTTTCGGTGGAAAAAACGAAATCTGTTGTGACCATATTGCAGGGCTTGCGGCGTTGAAATTTCGTAAGCCTGTAAAGTTCCGACTCACAAGACGTGAGGATTTGGGATATACCTCCAAAAGGGGCCCCTGGGTTTTTGAATATAGAACTGGGGTCAAAAGTGACGGGCGAATCGTCGCATCTTATATCCGCGAGTGGCATGACAGTGGTGCATACTGCGGCTTTTCACCCTATGCGACGGAAAAGTGCGGGATGTTTGCCTCAGGGCCCTATGCGATTCCCAATATCTTAGTTGAAGCGGAAACCATTTTCACCAACAAGTTTGTATCCAGTTCCATGCGCGGCTTCGCGATTATAAACGGCCAAATTCCAATGGAAGTGCAGATGAGCCGTATCGCAGAGAAAATCGACATGGACCCATGGAAGCTCCGATTCATCAATGCCTGGCGAGATGGGGATATCGGAGCGTCGCAGTATATCGTTCAGGGCGCTGGTGCTATTGAGGCAATGAAAAAATGCGCTGAACTTGCGGGAATTCAGCTGCCTGAAAAGCTCATGGAAATGAGTTCAAGGAGGAGGTAGACGTCATGAAGAAGAGAGGAAAAGGAATGTCGTTGGTCTTGCATCCCACGGGCAACAAGGGGGCTGGTGATCCGAGTCAGGCAGCCATACAACTTAAACCCGACGGAACATTCACGCTGATAATTGGAACAGTTGACGTCGGTCAGGGTTCTACCACCATACTTCGCCAATTCGCGGCAGACGAGTTGCATGTTCCAATCGAATCGATTACGGTCAATAATTCCGCTGGCAACATGGCCCCGGTATCTACAGGTACTTTTGCCAGCCGGGTAACCTTGATTGATCCTCACGCGGTTAAGATCGCAGCTGAAGACCTTAAAAAGCAGATCTGCGAGTGGGCAGCTTCACAATTCGAAGTTGATCCTGCTCAAGTGGTTTTTGGCGAAAACAAGGTATCTGTGAAAAACGATCCGGGCAGGGCCATGACAATGGCTGAAGTGGGCGAGGGTGCCCTGGGGAGCGCTAAATTCATGATTGGAATCGGCGGGTGGTACCCTGCTCCATTTACAGACCATGATCCCGAAACAGGTAAGATGGAGTCTGTTGGTGCAATTTCTTTCGGCGCCTGTGTTGTCGAGGTGGAGGTGGACACGGAGACAGGCCTGGTGGATATTCTCAAGCTGGTTCAGGTCTGGGAAGTGGGAAAGGCGGTCAACCCGTTAATGGTCAAGATGCAAATCAATGGAGGGTTATCGGTCGGTCTGGGATATGCCCTGAGCGAGAACTGTCTTCCATACTTTCCCACAGTCGATTTTGCTGTAGAAAAGCTTGGGGATTATTTCATACCAACCTTTTCTGACTATCCACAGGAGACAGTCTACGGAATTGAGGAGGTCCCTCACCCCATGGGAGTGAAAGGTGCTAAAGGTTTCTCAGAAGGATCCTCAACCGCACCCATCCCAGCCATCATTTCGGCGATCCATGACGCCACTGGTGTTTGGATCACGGAGGTTCCGGTTACCCCCGAAGTTCTTCTAAGGGCTTTGGAATCCGTAGGGACTTAGGTTTAGGCAACGAATAGCCAGGTACGTATATCGGTGAGGCCGGGATAGGCTGTATCTCCCGGCCTTAACCGGGAATCGTTCGAAGTTGGGACTCAAAGGGGTGAATATATAACCTAATCGATTCTGATATTTATTGACGCTGATTATCACGCGCATAAGTTACTGTCTGCCGGAATGGAGCTAATACGTGGCTCCACAGAATTGCCGGAGATTGCCAAGACGAATTCCTGATGGAATTCAGGCCATATTTGCTTGTTAGAGGAGCGATTTGACACGCGTATCTATCCTGGTAAGAAACATGGCTAAAGGAGTAAGCGAGTAAAATGACGGAGGAGAAAAAAGCGAGTTACAGATTGGTTGATTTGAGCCAAGAAATCTTTACTGGCGCACCGGTCTGGCCTGGCCATCCAGAGACCAAGATTACCGTCACGGACACCCATGAATCGACTCGCAGGTCGGGACGGTTTGAAGAGGATTACGGTTATACCGCTGAAAAGATTGAAATGAGCACCCACGGCACCACCCACGTTGACTCGATCAGCCACATTGATCCCGCACCAGGAGCGCCCAGCATTGAGAAGATCCCTCTTGCTTGGTTTTACACCGAAGCCATCTGCATCGACCTTTCACACATCCCGCCCAAGACTTATTATACGCTTGATATGATCAAAGAAGCACTAGAAAAGCATGGGCTGGACATCAAGAAAGGAGATACGGTACTCCTCTACTCGGGGCATTATGTGAGAACATGGGGTACCGCTGGCTGGCTCACAGATTACCCGGGGCTCAGCCGTGAGGCAGCGGAGTGGATTTGCGACCACGGTGCCATCAACATCGGTCAGGACGCGCCGAGTCACGACTGTGCATTAACCAAGAGCTATCCTGCCCACCAGGTCTGTCGGGAAAAACAAACCTTAAATACCGAAAACTTAGGTGATTTGAGACCTGTCGTAGGGAAACGCTTTCGCTTTATTGGTTTTCCACTCAAGATACGCAAAGGCAGCGGATCTCCAATACGCGCCGTAGCTGTGTTAGAAGACTAAAAGAATAAAGGTCAAGAGCAGCCTATTTTTTTGGAGATAGGGCTGTCAACCTATCTCGCTATTTCGCCAGTATTTGAGTGTTCTAGCCAGAACTGGAAACACCAGATTTTAAATATAGCGGCTATCCAATATTATAGCACGCAGGAGAGGACTCTCCTGGCTCTGACTATAGAGCTAACGTATAAACTCAAATTTTCTCCAGAAATCACTTTATTTAATTTCCATGGGGCAGGGTATAAACCTTCGCCTTCAGGCGGAAAAGTCTTTAGCAAATATTTCCCTTGGCTGGATATTGGAGTTATAATGTCCTCCAAAA
>JABMQV010000483.1 GCA_013203065.1 Desulfobacteraceae bacterium
CTATTTGGTCTTGCTCCAGGCGGGGTTTACCGAGCCCCCGCCGTCACCGGCGGAGCTGGTGAGCTCTTACCTCACCCTTTCACCCTTACTCCCGCAGCAGGCCGCTCAGCCTGCCGTGGGGGCGGTCTCCTTTCTGTGGCACTTTCCTTCCCGTTGCCGGGACTGGGCGTTACCCAGCGCCTTGTCCTGCGGAGCCCGGACTTTCCTCTCCCTCACCAGAACGACGAGGCAGCGGTCATTTGTCCTACTCCAACATACGCTCATTGATAATCACGGTTTCGAAATCGGGTCTCAAACGGCTTCCCTGTGTATAAGACCCACACCGTCATATTTCAAAGTGATCATAAGGAAGGGGCTTCAGCCTGCAATTGCTTGTCTTCACCCCAATAGATGATCCGCAGGCAATTAGGGCAGGTCATAAGCCCATCTCCCCTGATCAACTCATTGAATTTCTGCGGCGGAATCCCCAGGTGGCATGTCTGGCAAACCCCCTTGATGACCGGGCTTACAGCGACCCCCCAACTGTTTTTCCTGAGAGAATTATACCGTTTCAACAACTCTTCGTCAACGGTCTGGCAGAATTGGGTCCTCTCCTTTTGAAGTATCTCCAAGTCTCCCTCAAGGGCCTTCAATTCCCTAGCGGCCTCTTCCCGGTCCCGTTCAACCTTTTCCCTGAATTCCTCAATTTTTTCTTTTCCAACAGAGCATTGAGTCTCCAGTTCCTCAATCTCCTCCATGATCTCTATGGCCGTGTCCTCCAGAAGGGACTTCTCCCGTTTCAAATCATTGATCTCTTTGAGAGCGGCCTGATATTCCTTGTTGGACTTCACATTATCCAGCTTTATGGTGCTCTTGATTACGCGGCTTTCGAGGTCTTCAATCTCCTGTTCGGCCCCTCGTCTATCCCGCTTGCAGGCCTCAAGCCGATTTAACTCCTCCTCAAACCGCTCTTCGAGGACCTTTAACTCCTCCATCAGCCTCCGGATTCTTAGAGGGCCTTCCTCCTTTTTTGTCTGTTTTTCTCCGATCTGGATATCACAACCTTGAAGGTCTATCAAAATTTTGATCTGTCCTTTCAATTTCTTCACCTCACCCAAGATAATTGACGAAAAATAGTTGAATATTAAGAAAGTCTTTCATTGACAAATCGCAGTTGGCGATTTTCAACCGTCAACCCGAGCACCGCAAAGGATCGGCTTCATCCTCATCTACCTCAAGGTCCACTTCCCAGCCTTCCGCCGCAAACTTTTCTCTCAGGTTCCTGCCGAACACCCCGAAGGCGGTCTTTTCTGTGGCAAAATGTCCCACGTCGATTAAAATTATCCCCAGGTATTCAGCCTCCAGGGCATGATGGTAGCTCACGTCACCCGTCAAAAGGAGGTCAGCCCCCTTGGTAGCTGCCAAGGGCACCAGGCTCCCGCCCGAGCCCCCCACCACGGCCACCCGATGAATCCGATCATCTGCCTTGCCGCAAATATTTACGTTCTCCGGCCCAAAGACCCGTCTTATCGTCTCCGTTGCGGCCGACAAATCAACCGGTTCGGGCAAATTACCGATCCTCCCCAGTCCCACACCCTCCTCGCCGAGCGTCTCCTTCAGTACCTCCACATCCCGGAGATCCAGAAGCCCTGCCAATATTTCGTTTATGCCCCCCTTGGCCACATCCAGGTTCGTGTGGGCCGAAACCACAGAAACATTGCCCTTTATCGCCTCAAAGATGACCTCTCCGGGATAGCCATTGATATCCACACTGGAGAGCGGTTTGAAAACCAAGGGGTGGTGGGTAAGCAAGAGCTGTGCCTCATGGCTGTTCGCAGCCCTCAAGGATCTCAAGGTCGGATCTAAGGCCAAAAATATCTTTCTGATCACTTGGAGATAAGAACCCACCTGGAGGCCGGGGTTGTCCCACGGCTCCGCCAGCCGAAAAGGAGCCAACTGCTCCAGCAGCGCCAGGATATCTCTTAGTGTGGGATTCATTGATTGCTCGGCCTTATTCACTGGGAATAGAAATTCAAAGGGCGCATCCTTCGTGGAGGCGCCCTTTAAGAGATTGTTCTTCATGCCTTGAATAGAATGGCTTTGACAGTACCCCTGATAATACCATTTAGTACCAACCTTTGGTGGGCCCACCTGGGTTCGAACCAGGGACCTACCGGTTATGAGCCGGTGGCTCTTCCAGCTGAGCTATGGGCCC
>JABMQV010000484.1 GCA_013203065.1 Desulfobacteraceae bacterium
CCTTTATCGCTTCCTTGGTTTCCGCCTCGGCAACAATAAGCTCTCGGACATTGAACAGCCTTAAGTGTTCGAGCCCCCTTTGCAGGTTAAATCGTGAATAATTATAATCAGGTATCGGCGTGGAGGCCTTTTGGGAGATCTCGGACTGCAGATAAAATATAAAGGGCACAGAGAGACTCCCCTGGATATAGACCCCCTCTAAGGTGGAACGGCCTGAAAAGAGAGGGAGTGACTCAAAGGCCCTGACCGTGCCCGCCCCCTGATGAATCATACTATGCTCATACACCACCCTGGGGTCCCCGGGTGAGCCCTTTAAAAACCGATTAGCCGAGATAAATGGTTTCCACAACCGTTTGTTCTCAAATCCCATGTAATTGGATCGGATCCAGTTCCTTATGAATGTCTCCCGATCATCGACCCACAAAAACGTCATTAGAATGGCCATAAGCGCTAACAGGACAGATGCCTTCCTATGAGAAGAGACCAAACAAAATGCCATGGCGCCTGCCACAACTAAAAAAAACTGGAGAAAGGGGAGAAATCGTATGTCAACGACGCCGATCTTGTATCCTATCCAGTAAAGCGCAACCCCGCAAAAGGCCGAAAACCACAGATATGCCCATGGTTTCATAGTGATTGCATCAGGCGATCGCATATCTTTGAGTATTGCCCACCCCCCCCTAAGATGCCTAAGCCGATGAAGGGATACAGGATAACCGGAAAGACTTCCCTGCCGATTTGTTTCAAGTCAAAGAAAATCCAGAGGATGCTGAAACGGGTCGTATACGGAAGAAAAACAATAAGAGGGATAAGCCAGAAAGCCATCAGAAAAAACGCAAAAGCATGAATTTGAATCAGCTTCCTGACGTTATGGCCGATTTTCTTCCTTGTGAACATAAAAAAAAGGGAAGCAAACACGGCAAAAAGAAGAGTATACCCGTGGCACAGGCCTATCATGGCAAGAAGGATGGAACAGCCCATCCAGCCTTTTTGGTCCGTTATGGCGCGGTACAACAGGCCAAGCCACAAAACGGTTAGGGCAAACCCGAGACTGTAACAGAACGTGCCCGCAAGCGTACTCGGGATGTTCCCCCCCCACATGGAATTCCCTTCCATAAAGAGAAACGGGAGCGTAAAAACCGCCCCCATAACCGGAACTGGGAAGGGCTGTCTCAGGAGGCGAAAGAAGAGGTAGGTACAGGGTGGGAGAAGAAAGGTCCCCAAGACAGTAACCAGCTTAAAAGAAATCTGTAAAGGGATCACCCACGAAAGGATGGCCATTAAGAGAAAGGGGAGGGGAAAGTAGTTCTGGAGCATCGGAAAGCCAGCAAGGTTTCCCTGGCACCATCCGGACAACTTACCCCGGGGCAGGAGATAGTTTTTCAGGTATTCTGCTGTGTAGTAGTGGGACCCCGTATCCCCTCCAGTGGTGATTGTCTTTGAAAAAAGGAGGTGCGGCTCAAAATAGCACAGGAGGAAAGAGAAGATTGAACCCATGGCGACCAGGTCGAGCATGAGGGTTTTGTGTTTCCTTAGCCCTGAAAATGCCCCCTTCCAGATCAAATTCGAGACCTCGTTGGTTGGTTGAGTGGTTGAGTGGCTGCAATCGTCTGGTTTATTGACCAGCCTCGCCCTTGTTCTTCAATTCGAGAGAACGTATCATATCATCCACATATTCAGGACAAAAGTGCGTCCCCCGGTAAAGACGGAGGGCCTTGGGCAGACACCGCAAGAAAGCAGACACCACCTCGGGGTCGAAATGGCTCCCGGCATCGGCCTCCAGAATCCCGATAACCTTTTGAAGGGGCATCCCTTCTAACCCCATCGTTTCACCCTTGCTGTATTTGGGGTAGTCCCTGCGTGACGTCAGCGCATCAAAAACATCTGCTACTGCTAAGATTTTTGATCCCATGGGCAGATTGTCCCCGGTCAAACCGTGAGGATAGCCCTGGCCGTTTATCTTCTCATGGTGATGCGCTGCCACTTCCGCAACTTGGCGAAGGCGTTTGGGAAAGTGAAACTCCTCGAGTATGGTGCGGGTCTTGGCCGGATGGTCGTTCATCTCGGCCCGCTCTTCCGGGGTGAAGGGGCCGTTCTTGAGCAAAACGCTGTCCTTTATGCCGATTTTCCCGATGTCATGTAACAGGCCTGCATACTTTATCACCACCTGTTCATCCTCATTGAGATTCATCTCCCGGGCAATCAAAAGGGCATACTCGGTCACACGCTGTGAGTGCCCGGCGGTTAACGGGTGTTTTGCGTCCACTGTCGCTGCCAAGGTGCGTATGGCGCCCTCGAAAGAGGCCTCTAACTCCTCCATCAAAAAGGAGTTCTCCAAAGCTATTCCCGCTGATGAGGCAAGGGCCATCAATAGATTGGCGTCACCCCCGTCAAAACGTCCTTCAGCCGCCTTGTTAATCACCTGAATCACCCCGATCCGATCTCCCGAGCGGTTGGTTATCGGAACGCAGAGCACCGACCGGGTCCGGAAGTTGTTTTTGAGGTCAAAGCTCCGGTCAAAATAGGGCAGTTCCCAGGCGTCGATCGCATTGATGACC